>CAMUZD010000148.1 GCA_947165115.1 uncultured Clostridia bacterium | reverse complement strand
GCCGATAAGATATTTTGACAGGAACAAACACGGCGACATCATGAGCCGCTACACCAACGATATCGATACCCTGCGTCAGCTTGTATCCCAGGCGATTCCTACCCTGCTTCAGGCGGGCGTTGTTGTCGTATCGGTTCTTGGCATTATGCTCTGGTTCAGCGTATGGATGACGCTGGTTGTTGTCGGCGGAGTTATCGCGATTATGTTCGTCTCCGGAAAAATCGGAGGCGGCAGCGCAAAATTCTTCGTCCGCCAGCAGGCTTCACTCGGCAGAGCGGAGGGCTTCGTTCAGGAAATGATGAACGGACAGCGCGTAATCAAGGTTTTCAATCACGAGGAGCAGAGCAAAAAGGATTTCGACGAGGTCAACAACGCCCTTTATAACGATTCTTTTAAGGCGCACGCCTTTGCGAATTCGCTCGGCCCGATTATCTTCAATATCGGCAATCTCCTCTATGTTCTTGTCGCCGTTGTCGGCGGCCTGCTCCTGCTCTCGGGAGTCAAAAATGTCAGCATATCCGGTATGGTATTTTCAGTCAGTCTGATAGTTCCCTTCCTCGGCATGACAAAGCAGTTCACCGGCAATGTCAACCAGGTAGCCCAGCAGTTCAACACCGTCGTTATGGGTATGGCGGGCGCAGGCAGAGTATTCAATCTGCTTGATGAAGAGGGCGAGGTTGATGACGGCTATGTAACGCTCGTCAATGTCAATATCGCGCAGGACGGCACAATCACCGAAAGCGATAAACGCACGGGCAAATGGGCGTGGAAGCATCCTCATAAGGACGGCACCCTGACATACACCGAGCTTAAAGGCGATGTCCGTCTCAATCAGGTTGATTTCGGATATATCGAGGGTAAGCAGGTGCTCTATGATGTGAGCGTCTATGCTGAGCCCGGTCAGAAGGTCGCTTTTGTCGGCGCTACCGGCGCGGGCAAGACCACTATTACAAATCTTATCAACAGATTCTATGATATCGCGGACGGCAAAATCCGCTATGACGGTATAAATATCAATAAAATCAAAAAATCAGATCTTCGCCGCTCGCTCGGCATCGTGCTTCAGGAAACCAATCTTTTCACCGGCACGGTTATGGATAATATCCGCTACGGACGGCTTGAGGCAACCGATGAAGAATGCATCGCCGCGGCAAAGCTCGCGGGCGCAGACGGTTTCATCACCCGCCTTCCACACGGATACAACACAGAGCTTACAGAGAACGGCTCAAATCTTTCGCAGGGTCAGCGTCAGCTTATCGCGATAGCGAGAGCTGCGGTCGCCGATCCGCCGGTAATGATTCTCGATGAAGCGACCTCGTCAATCGACACGCGCACCGAGGCGATAGTACAGGCGGGTATGGATAAGCTTATGGAAAACAGGACCGTTTTCGTCATTGCCCACCGTCTCTCGACCGTTATGAATTCAGATGTGATTATGGTGCTCGACAAGGGCAGAATAATCGAGCGCGGCAGCCATGAGGACCTCATAGCCGCGAAAGGCACTTACTATAAGCTCTATACGGGAGCATTTGAGGAGGAATAATACAGTCCGGGCGGATATTATCCGCCCGCTGTTGATATTCAGAATATATTTCAAACCGTATTCATCCGCCTTTGTATAAATGGAGGAAAATAATATGAAAAAGACGAAGAAACTGCTTGCCGTTTTGCTTTCCGCCGCGCTGATTATCGGCTTATTCACGCTGACAGCGAGCGCGATGCAGATTTTTGTGAAAACTCTGACCGGAAAGACCGTCACTTTAGAGGTCGAGCCCGGAGATTCGGTTGACAATGTCAAGGCAAAGATTCAGGATAAAGAGGGCATCCCGCCCGATCAGCAGCGCCTGATTTTTGCGGGCAAGGAGCTTGAAGACGGCCACACCCTCGCGGATTACAATATCCAGAAGGAGAGCACGCTTCATCTGGTGCCGAGAGTCAAAGAATACAAACAGGGCGATATTATCAAATACGGCTCATATCCGCAGAGTGAGGTTAAGGATGAGGAAACTCTTGCCGCGCTCAGCGCACTTGTCACAGACGATATGTGGATAAGCTACGGCTACTACGGCAGCGATACGGGTGAACAGGACGACGGCGCAATGCACCCGACAGACTGCATGAGCTATGCAGATATAAATTATAACGGCGAAAAATACAGGGCAGTAAAAATAGATAATCCGAAGCCGGCATACACCTATCTCAAGGTTGAATATAATTCAAATCAGTATAATAACGGCTACAGAGCGCCGGGTATTTACTGGTTTAAGTATGAGAGCCTTAAATGGAGAGTGCTCGACCCGTCAACGGGGCTTGTTATGTGCGACGGTATCATCGACTGCCGCCCGTTCAACAGCTTCAATCTTAAGGACGGTTACGATGAAATAGGTTGCCCCATGATCTGGGGTAACCCCGAAAAGACCTATGCCACCAATGACTATGAGCACAGCGAAATCAGGGCCTGGCTCAGCGGCGGATTTATGAATACCGCTTTCTCACAGGATGAGCAGGAGAATATAGATACATCCGTTCTCTCAAATAAACACTTTTATGATCTCTCCGGCAGGGCAAACAGCACAAATCACTTCAGCGTTTATAATCAGCCGGATACGGAAAATAAAGTATTCCTGCTTTCCTGGGATGAGATAACCGATCCCGATCTCGGCTTCAGTGTGAATACCACAGGCGACGCGCCCGACAGAATGCTCGCAGGCAGCGACTACGCGAAGGCCCAGGGCATCTATACTTATAAAATCGGCAATCAGGAGAGTGAATATGACGGTAACTCTTCGTGGATGCTGAGAACGCCGACAAGCTACAGAAACGGCATATGCTTTGTCGGTGTAAACGGATATGCGGAAAACTCCAGTTATGATCCGAACTGCGATGAATCTCTATACGGAATCTGCCCGGCTATGAGGCTCGGCAAGGCAGTAATCCCGCGAGAGGATGCTCCGGTTGAAAAGAAATACACAGTAAGATTTATATCTAACGGCAATGTCATTTCCACGGCAAAATATAAAGAGGGCGAAACGATAGAAATACCCGAAGCTCCCTGGAATTACCCGTATTATTTCGTCGGGTGGAATCCCGCGGTTCCGGCGGTAATGCCCGCCGAGGATCTTGCTTTCAACGCGGTATTCAGCACCAAACCTCCGGAAAATCCCGAAAACCCCGGCAGCTCCGGCTTCAGTCTTCCGGCATTTGCCGAAAAGAGCGCGCCGTATAAGACCGTTGTAACGGTCAGCGTGACTCTCAGCGTGCCCGAAGGCGCGTCGGTTTATATTGACGGCAGGGAAGCGGCCGTGAACGGCAATAAATATTCGGCCGATATCGGTCAGGCCGCCTCATCGAAGAACATAAGCATAGAGGTAAAGCAGGGCGGAAGCGCAATCGCTTCTTCCTCGCTCCCGCTGAATGTCAAAACCGATTTCTTCAGTAAACTCGGCTCGTTCTTCGGCAATTTCCTCTTTAATCTTTTCAAATGGAAATCGGTAAACATAGACTATTGAACGAAAAGCCCGCAGGAATCATCCTGCGGGCTGAATTCTTCTACATTAGAATCTCAATCTTATAGTATTTTTCCTGAAACTCCGTTGCTTCGATTATTTCCTCCCGGGTAAAACTGTATTCGTCGGGAGCAACAACCCATTTGTCTTCTATGTCATCAATCCTGTGAATTACGGCGATTACTTTTCCCTCAAAAGAATTGACAGCTTCGTAAACTCCGAGAATATAAACATCCTGCCATTCTCCGTCGGGAGCGCTCAGCCCCTCATAATATCCGTAGTTTACGGGATAAACCAAATCCTTGTATTCCGGATGATGTGAGCCGAGCGGTCTGTCAACGGTAACTTTGATGGTCTTACCGAGATATTCCATACCCATCTGTTTATTCCATTCACGGTCACGATAGCAATAGAATTCATCGGTCAGCTTGTTTTCTTCACAATACCAGTGGCAGACAGCTGAGACCGTCTCATCATCCATTTCTTCAATTTTCTTGGTTCGATATCTGTAAACTTTGTGTTTCTTAAGGAATTCTCTTGAGATATAAACGGTAAATTCGTAATAATCCTTAAAATCTTTCATTGTTATTGTCCGATTTCCGATATCTTTTCAAATATCATTTTCACGAGGCTGACTATCAGATTGATCGGCCTGAGGAATATTCCGAGCGCATCGGAGTTGCCGTAGATTCTGTAGGCGGTGTAGCCCTTATCGGCCTTGTAAACTATCTGATATGTTCTCATCGTCAGCTTGCCGTCTTCGTTTTCCGCGGCTATCGTCACATTGAAAACCAGGGGCGTTGCAGGGATTGTCAGCTGCCTGCCGTCGAGAGTCCAGTTGTCTGTTTTAAAGCCGTTTACAAGCACATAATCGACCTTTTCGAGAGTGCCGATATCGAGAACGAGGTCTTTGCTCTCCTGCTTCTCGGGCAGAACGGACAGCACCTGGCGGGTGATATAGTTATAGCCGTTCTGGCTCGGGTGAGTCGCCACAAATGAATTCTCCATGAAATCGCCGAGCAGGGACCATCCCTTTTCGGTTGCGAGCGTTTCCGCGTTGCTTATATCCGCAAAGAGAACGTCGAATTCCTTCTCCCACTTGCGAAGGCAGGAATTCATTGAGGAGGTAATAGCCGTCAGCACTGAGCCGAGCGGAGCGAGCGTGTTGTCTGAGAGAGTGAGGTCCGAGACGAGATTGAAATTGCCGACCATAACTATAGTCGCGTCGGGATTTCTTTCCTTGATTGCTTTTATGAGAACGGGATAGTATTCCTTCCAGTAGTTTTCGCTGAATTTAAGCTCCGTGATTACGCCCGAGACGAGGTCTGCTATGGCGTCGGCGCTGCTTAAATCAAAGCTGAGTCCGCCCGCGAGCGAGCCGCCGCTCGTCGCGATTCTGTATGCGCGGTAAAAGACATCCGCCATACCGAGCTGAACCGTAATCAGACTTGCTCTGTCTATGAGCTCGGTGATTTTTCCGCACTGAGCGCAGGTTTCCTCATCATATTTTTCGCCTCTCGCGGCGCCGTCAAACGAGCCCTCATATCCGAAATATTTCAGCATATCCTTATAATACGGATAATCGAGCGCCGTGTCGGAGAAATTATCCTCAACGCCGAGCAGGTCGAGCATCATCGCAACCGTCATTCCCGGATAGGTGCAGGGCCAGAAATTGCCGCTTTCATCGGTAATATCCGAAGGAGTCTCGCATCCTACAGCCTGAGCTATCAAATACGGGAAAGCGCCCTCAACATTGCGAAGGTCAAATAAATCATACTGACCGCCCTCGGCCTTATCCTGGTCGATATA
>CAMUZD010000147.1 GCA_947165115.1 uncultured Clostridia bacterium | reverse complement strand
CCGCGAGTGCCTTGCTATATTACCACCTTTTCTAACCCTTGTCAAGAAGTTTTTTAATAATTTTTTCGATTTTTATATAAAATCTTTAATTATGTAGCATATGTGTAAAGTGCAAGAATAACCACCTCTAATTCTATGCATATTGCACATATGTTTTGAATGATACAATATAAGGTGTCGTTTGAGGCAATTCAAACATAAATATAGGGTAATATATAAAAGAAAATACGCCTGTCATTAACAGGCGTATAGATTTGGTGCGGGTAACAGGGCTTGAACCTGCACGGTTGCCCACAGGATCCTAAATCCTGCGTGTCTGCCAATTCCACCATACCCGCAAATATGCTTACATTATAATATACCAAATATCAATGATAATCAAGTAAAATTTGTTAAAGATTGACATTGACCGATAAAGTTAATTTATATATAATGTAATTGCTTTCGGGGCGAGGTGTGATTCCTCACCGGCGGTAAAGTCCGCTAACTCTTTATGAGCCGATACGGTGAAATTCCGTAACCGACGGTATAGTCCGGATGAAAGAGAGCAAGCATTATTGCGCTATAACGCCCCGCACTTTGTGTGCGGGGTTAATTTTTTGGGAGGAAAGATATGAATAAGATGCAGAAGAGAATCTATAAAATCACTCTGACGGCTATGCTGTCGGCGATTGCATTCGCTTTGATGTTTATTGAGGTTTCGCTGCCGATAATACCGAGCTTTATCAAATTTGATATTTCGGATCTGCCAGCATTATTCGGAGCATTCGCTCTGGGACCGGTTTACGGAATAGTAATTGAATTATTAAAGAACTTGCTTCATATATTGATAAAGGGAACGACAAGCGCTTTCGTCGGCGAGCTCAGCAACTTCATGCTCGGCGCAGTATTCTGCCTTGTTGCTGGATTGATATATAAAGCAAACAAAGATAAAAAGGGCGCAGTTATCGCCTGTATTCTCGGTGCACTAGCAATGGGTATAATCTGCCTGCCGCTCAATTATTTCATAGTATATCCCGCTTATGTCAATGTATATCATATGCCGCTCGAAGCAATTATCGGAATGTATCAGGCAATACTCGGCTCGGTTGCCGAGATTCCTACCAAAAATGCTTTATTCAACTGCCTTCTTATTTTCAATGTCCCCTTCACATTTTTCAAAGGGATAATCGATGCAGCGATTTGTATACTGATATATAAGCCACTGTCAAAATTCATAAAAGGTAAAATGTAAAAGAATCCCGCCCATTCATTTGAATGAGCGGGAAAATCATATAATTACGCTATTTCATCGGCTAATTCAGCATATGCTTTAAGAATTGATGAGGCTGTGACTTCGCCGAGCGAGATGAGTTCTTGATAATGATCATCTACAATTCCGAGCGAATAGTCGTTATCCGGGACAACATAGCCGATAGCATCATTGCAGAGACCGAATACAATAGTATCTTCTCCGAATAATTCTCGGATTGTCTTATATCCGAAATCCGCACCTTTGAATGAGCCTTCTGCAGTAAGTGATCCGCCGCCGTAGACGAGATCCTGAACAACCTCGCCGGGCATCATGGCAACCATGACATCTCCGAACTGAGCGAGGCCAATTTCCGAATACATATAATATTTATTTATGCCATCTTTATAAACCTGATAGTCAACAAGATCAAGCTTACCGACAAGCTGCATAAGAGGATTAGTAACAAGAATCGGAACAGATTTAAGTTTCACATTAAACAGAGGTTCGAGTTCTCTTTCTTCAACGGGTTCCCAATCCTCAAACCAGAGAGAATAATTATCTCCGCCGGCAGCCTTTTCTCTGTTAATGGTATCCCAGTCAGCGTTTGCAGAAATCTCATCATAAGAATTGGTAAGATTCAGAGCAATATTACCCATCTCATGGCCGTAACGCATCGCCTGCATATATCTTCTTTCAAGATCCTGACCGTCATTTGAAAGGCCTCTTCCGTAATAAATACCCGCTATAGCGCCGTTAAAGAACATAAAGTTATATCCGCCCCGTTCAACAGTTTCGCCGAGGTAATAAACATAATCGCCGGAAAGCTGTCTTCCGTTATCAACCGGATCACTGGTTGCAAGACCGGTGACATCTGGGTGAGCTGCAATATTGACAATCATTGTCGGGGCTTTGCCCTCGTCCGAGGGAGTGAATACAAATCTTGACATATCGGTGCAAAGAGAAGTGCAGGATTTACGGTTTCTGTTATCAAAATAATCTTTATTGAGAGTCTTTACAGCATAAGTCATTGTGCCGGGAGTCATGTCATCGACAGCCGCCTTCATTGCCTGAGCCATAATATGAGCCGCCCAGTCAAGCCATTCCTGATTAACGCCTTTTTCTTTTTCAAGGAAAGGCAGGTAAGATTTGAACATATTGCCGAATATCTTCTTGAACTGATTGGTCCAGAGTCCCTGAGTATCAAGGCAGGAGTGGCAGTGAGTAGAAGAAAGATTAACCGATGCAAATTCGGTATCCGGCATGAGCTCTTTGAAATACTTTCTCACAAGTTGGATATCACCGTTGCAGAATCCGATACAGTCAACATTACCGTAAACGGAAATCCCTCTGCCGCTTCCGTCATCAACTGCGATAACTCTTATCTGCATGTCATCGATAACTTCTTCGACTTTATTATTCATGCCGTTGTCGAGAGTCATAAAGCCACCGAGATAATAGTCCTTATTCTTATCAAGAATATCATCGGGAACAAGCGATGCCTTAGCATATCCGAGCTGCCAGCTGCCATTATCGGCGGGTTCATCAAGCCATTCATCATTGCCCGAATAGAAATTTTCCGCGCTGTATTCGCTGACTTTTTTGAAATTGGAACTATCGGGAATTATAAGATCCAGTCCGCCGAGCACACCCCTGATAATCCCTTCAAGAAGCGACACGCCTACATGCGTAAGCTTGTCACCTATATTCGAAGCGGCTCCGGCACCAACTGCAGAGAATCCGCCGATAACCAGGGATAAGGCAAGCACAATGCATAAAATAGCTTTGAAACTTCTCTTCATTTAAATCTCTCCTTAAAATTTGTAATTATATTTTAGCATTTAGGTGAATCTTTGTAAAGAAAAATATAAATGTTCTAAATTTACAATAAATAAGTTTAACATAATTGTAATTTTAAATAAAAGTAAATTAATAGTTGAAAAATTTAATATAATTTAGTATAATTTAATAAATATAACTTGAGGTGGCAATTTGAAAAGAGTTTTTGCAATTCACGACCTGTCCGGAATCGGAAAATGCTCCCTTACCGCTGCCATTCCGATTATTTCGGCGGCGGGAGTTGAGTGCAACCCGGTTCCTACCGCTGTGCTTTCGACACATACCGGAAATATTGAAGGTTATACTTTCCGTGATCTCACCGATGATTTGATTCCGTATATCCGTCATTGGCAGAAAACCGGTGTCAGACCCGATACGATTTATTCGGGATACCTCGGCTCCGAAAGACAGATTGAAGCGGTTCTGGAAATAATCTCAGTATTTTCGGATAATAATCCCCTGATTGTAGTCGACCCTGCTATGGCAGATTTCGGAGTAATGTATAAAGGCTTCGAAATTGAATTTTGTGCGCCGATGTGGACGTGCATTCCGCAGGAGTCGTTGACTTTGGCATCTTACCGGAACAGATTACAAAGCCGATTACGATACAGACTATTTATTATCCCTGATTAACAAATTATCGGATATTACAAAAAGATTCGCCGTGCTTACGGGCGTTTCGGACATACCCGGTAAAACCGGATGTCTTGTATTTGACAAAAGCGAAAACAGACACCGTTTCTTTACAACCGACAAATGCGAAGGAATCTATTACGGAACAGGAGATATATTCACCTCTGTATTAACCGCCGTAATGACAAAAGGCGTAGATTGCTTTACTGCTGCCGAAAAAGCTTTGAATTTCACTTATAAATCGATATATGCCACTTTTACCGAAGGAACCGACACAAGGCTCGGAGTTGCTTTTGAAAAATTTCTTGGCGATTTAATTTAAGGAGGTCATGATATGAGTTACGCAGACGAAGTGTTTATTGCTACCTGTAAAGACATACTGAATAACGGCATTTCCGATGCCGACAGAGATGTCCGCCCCAGATGGGAAGACGGAACTCCCGCACACACAATCAAAAAATTCGGCGTTATCAACAGATATGACCTTTCAAAAGAATTCCCGATGCTCACTCTGAGAAAGACTTTCCTGAAAAGTGCAGTCGATGAACTTCTGTGGATCTGGCAGAAGAAGTCAAATAATATTCATGATTTAGGCAGCCATGTCTGGGATGCATGGGCAGACGAGAACGGCTCAATCGGCAAAGCTTACGGATACCAACTTTCGGTGAAACATCATTATCCCGAAGGCGATATGGACCAGGTTGACAAAGTCATTTATGATTTGAAACACAATCCTGCAAGCAGAAGAATAATGACTAATATTTACAATCACGCAGACCTCAGTGAAATGGCGCTATATCCCTGCGCATACAGCATGACATTCAATGTTACAGGCAATAAACTGAATGCAATATTGAATCAGCGTTCACAGGATATGCTCGCGGCAAACATCTGGAATGTCGCTCAATATTCCGCGCTAGTATGTATGCTGGCTCAGGTCACCGGTTTTGAACCCGGCGAATTTGTTCACGTTATTGCCGATGCTCATATTTATGACAGGCACATTCCCATTATTGAAGAGCTGATTACTAAGAAGCCATATGAAGCTCCGACGGTTACTCTTGATAAATCGGTTACTGATTTCTATAAATTCACAAAAGACAGTTTCAGTATAGAAAACTATAAATTCCACGAATTCACTACAAAGATTCCGGTCGCGGTATAAGAGGTTAATTCATTATGAAAACAATAGTCTGTGTTGATAATAACTGGGCAATAGGCAGTGCGAATGATCTGCTGTATCATATTCCCGCTGATATGAAGCACTTCAAAGAGAAGACAATTGGTAATGTTGTGGTAATGGGACTCGCTACTTTGCTTTCATTTCCGGGACAGAAGCCGCTTAAAGACAGAGTTAATATAGTCCTTTGCGATGATCCCGAATTTGAATGCGAAGATACAATACTCGTTTCATCTATCGAAGAACTGTTTGAAGAGCTTGAAAGATTTGATACCGACACTGTGTTCGTAATCGGCGGAGCATCGGTTTATGCTCAGCTTCTCCCCTATTGCGACACTGCATATATAACCAAAGTCGATGCAGAATCACCTGCCGATAAATTCTTCCCGAACCTCGATGAAGATGAAAACTGGGTTATGACTAAGGAATCGGAAGAATTCGAAT
>CAMUZD010000146.1 GCA_947165115.1 uncultured Clostridia bacterium | reverse complement strand
CGGGCGGTGCAGCCGTTTTTCCGCGGGCTGCCGTTGAGCATCAGGACTTTCATGGGTGATTCTCCTTTTCTGTCGGTTTCCTCATTTTTGGGGGAACGCATACTTCCCATATTAACATAAATATAATAATGCAAAAGGGGTGAATAGTCAAGCAAAACGCTTCAAAATTATATCGTCAATATGTAAAAGCATTTTACCCATTTATCACATTTTCTTATACAGTATTCTCATTGACATATAATAAAAAACAATGTATTATTTTTAAGATAAAATATAATGCAGGAGAATGTTTTATGTTAAAGAATGAAGAAAAATCAATGGAAAAAATCGTGAATCTCTGCAAAAACAGAGGATTCATTTTCGCCGGCAGCGATATTTACGGCGGCCTTGCCAACACCTGGGACTACGGCCCTCTCGGCTCTCGTCTTAAGAATAACGTCAAGGATACCTGGCGCAAGAGATTCATCCAGGAGAGAAAGAGCAGCTACGAAGTTGACGCCGATATTCTCATGCATCCCAGAGTATGGGAGGCGAGCGGCCATGTTGCGAGCTTCAGCGACCCTCTGCTTGATTGCAAGGAGTGCAAGATGCGCTTCAGAGCCGATAACCTTATCGATGAATTCAATCCCGACGCTCACGCGGATGGTATGACGAAAGAGGAAATGTTCGACTATATCAAGGCGAATTCCATTCCCTGTCCCCACTGCGGCAAGCATAATTTCACCGATATCAGAGAATTCAACCTGATGTTCCAGACCTTCAGGGGCGTTACAAACGACAGTAAGAATGTCATCTATCTTCGTCCCGAAAACGCTCAGGGCGAATATGTGAATTATCTCAATGTTCAGCGCACGATGAGAGCAAAGCTCCCGTTCAGCATCGGCCAGATCGGCAAGGCGTTCAGAAACGAAATCACTCCGGGCAACTTCACATTCCGCACCATCGAATTCGAGCAGATGGAGTTCCAGACCTTCTGCAGAGAAGGAACCGACACCGAGCTCTATGAATATTTCAAGGAATACGGCAAGAAGTATTTTGAGGATCTCGGCATTCCAGCGGAGCATCTCCGTTTCCACGATCACGAAAAGCTTGCCCACTATGCCAAAGCGGCCTGCGATATCGAATTCCTCTTCCCGTTCGGCTGGGGCGAAATCAATGGCACTCATAACAGAACCGACTTCGACCTCAAGAGGCATCAGGAATACAGCGGCAAGAATCTTGAATATCTCGATCCCGAAACAAATGAGAAATTCATTCCCTATATAATCGAATCCACCTACGGACTTGACAGAACCGTTCTCGCTCTTCTCTGCGAAGCATACGATGAAGAGGTTATCGATGCCGAGAAGAATGATACCAGAGTTGTGCTTCATCTGAGCCCCGCCGTCGCTCCGTTCAAGGCGGCCGTGCTTCCGCTTTCAAAGAAGCTCGGTGAAGACGCGATGAAGGTTTATGAAAAACTCAGCGCGAAGTTTATGGTTGACTATGATGAGACCGGTTCAATCGGCAAGCGCTACCGCAGAGAGGATGAAATCGGCACTCCCTGGTGCATCACCTTCGATTTCGAATCCCTTGAAGACAACTGCGTAACAATCAGAGAAAGAGATTCAATGGTGCAGGTCAGAGTCCCGATCGACTCGCTTGAGGAGTATTTTGCGGATAAGATAAGCTTTTAAGGAGAATTACCGTGATTCAGTTCACCGAAACCGTTTTACGCGATGCGAATCAGTCCCTCATAGCAACGAGAATGCCGTTTTCGGTCATGGAGCCGATTCTCGGCAGCCTCGATAAAGCCGGCTACTATTCCCTCGAATGCTGGGGCGGCGCGACTTTTGACGCCTGCCTTCGCTATCTCGATGAGGATCCCTGGGAGAGACTTCGCAAAATAAGAAAAGCCTGCCCCAACAGCAAGCTTCAGATGCTCCTCAGAGGGCAGAATCTGCTCGGATATCATCACTATCCCGATGATGTCGTGAGGATGTTTGTTCGCAAGAGCGTTGAAAACGGAATTGACATCATCAGAATATTTGACGCGCTCAATGATATCAGGAATATCAAGACGGCGGTTGATGAGACTCTTAAATGCGGAGCTCACGCATCGGGAACTATCTGCTATACCCTGAGCCCGATTCATAATCTTGAGATGTTTGTGAATCTCGCGAAAGAGATTGAAGCTCTCGGCGTGCAGTCAATCTGCGTCAAGGATATGGCCGGCATTATGGGCCCCAAGGAGGGCTACGACCTCGTCAAGGCGCTCAAAGAGAATGTCAAAGTGCCGATAGTCGTCCATACCCACGCTACTACCGGCCTCGGTTATATGACTCTATTCAAATGCGTCGAGGCGGGAGCGGATGTCATAGACACCGCTATTTCAAGCTTCTCGGGCGGCACCTCACAGCCTGCTACCGAGACCATGGCCTACGCCCTTCGCAAATTCGGCTATGACAACAATCTTGATATCAGGGAATGTGTAAGAATCAACGATTATTTTAAGGCATATAAAAAGAAATGCTTCGGCGACGGCACAATGAGCCCGGTTGTTATGGGAACCCAGAGCGACGCTCTGATTTATCAGATTCCCGGCGGCATGCTCTCGAATCTTGTTGCCCAGCTGACAGCTCAGAATAAGCTCGACAGACTCGACGAAGTGCTTGAAGAAACCCCGAGAGTCCGCAAGGATCTCGGCTATCCGCCGCTCGTTACCCCGATGAGCCAGATGATAGGCGTCCAGGCGGCGACCAATGTGCTTTCGGGTGAAAGATACAAAGTCGTTTCAAAAGAAATCGAAAACTATATCAGAGGCGAATACGGCAAGGCGCCCGGCGAAGTGAATCCCGAGCTTCAGAAGAAGATACTCGGCGACGGCAAGCCGTATGAATGCAGATATGCCGACCTGCTTGAGCCCGGATTTGAGAAGGCAAAAGCGGAAATCGGCGATAAGGCGAGAAGCGATGAGGATGTGCTCTCATACATTGCCTTCCCCGCGCAGGCGGAGGCCTTCTTTGACAAGAGGGCCGTGAAAGAGAAAAACACCTTCAATTACAGAATTCAAAGAGTTGACTGAGGTGAAAGAGATGAATTCAATTACTCTGGCAATCTGGAAGGGCGGCAGCATGACCGTGCCCGAGTCGCTCGGAATAGCGCTTGTCGGCATACTTGTCGTGCTCGCGGAGCTTGCCCTGCTCGCGATATTTATAATGATCCTCTCAAAAATTATCGGAGCTTTTACCAAAAAGAAAAAAGCGGCCGAGCCCGGAATTACGGTAACACCCGTTCCCGAAACGGCGAATACCGCGCCCGCTCCTGCGGCGGATTATGATGGCTCTCCGAATCTGATAAATGTCGATGAACCGACCGCCGCGTGTATCATGGCGATAGTCAGCGACCGCAGCGGTATTCCGCTCGAGCGCCTGAGATTCAGGTCGATTAAGCTTCTGGAGGATAAATAAATGAAATATATAGTTAATCTCAACGGCAAGAATTATGAGGTCGAGGTTGAAGAGGGAAGCGCATCGATACTTTCCGTTACCGATGCTCCTGCCGCTCAGCCTTCCGCCCCCGCTCCGGTATCCGCTCCCGCCGCAGCTCCCGCTCCCGCAGGAGCAGGCGAAAAGGTCGTAGCTCCCATGCCCGGCACGATTCTCTCCGTTTCCGTTTCGGAGGGCAAGCAGGTAAAGGCGGGCGATATAATCATGGTGCTCGAAGCTATGAAGATGGAAAATGAGATAGCCGCCCCTTGCAGCGGAACGGTTACTCAGGTGCTCGTTCAGAAGGGCTCGACGGTCGATACAAACGCCGTTCTCGCCGTAATCGGCTGAGGAGGGCAGTATGAGTTTTGACAGCATAATTCAGATATTAAAAGGAATCTGGGAGAATTCCGGATTTGCCGCGATGCCGTGGCAGAATGCGGTTATGATTCTCGTCTCATTTGTATTCCTTTATCTTGCAATCCGCAAGAAGTTTGAGCCGCTCCTGCTGGTTCCGATAGCGTTCGGCATCCTGCTCGCGAATATGCCCGAAACCGGACTTATGGCAGACCCCGCTGGTATTATGGACGCTTCGCAGGCAGTGGAAGGAGCTCACTGGTATAATGACGGCGTTTTGCGATTGATATACGCCGGTGTTAAAAGTTCTATTTTCCCGTGTCTTATTTTTATGGGAATCGGCGCGATGACCGATTTCGGACCGCTCCTCGCGAATCCCGTCAGCCTGCTTCTCGGCGCGGCGGCTCAGCTCGGTATTTATGTAGCTTTTGTTATTGCGATAGCGCTCGGCCACATTCCTTCAATAGGTTTCACTCCCGAGCAGGCGGCGTCGATAGCGATTATCGGCGGAGCGGACGGACCGACCGCAATACTTGTTGCTTCAAAGCTCGCGCCCGAATTGCTCGGGCCGATAGCTCTCGCGGCTTATTCATACATGGCGCTCATACCGATTATCCAGCCGCCGATTATGAAACTGCTGACGACCGAGAAAGAGCGCAAGGTTGAAATGAAACAGCTCCGCACGGTCACCAAGACGGAAAAGATTATTTTCCCGATAGCCGTTTTCGTAATTGTTTCGCTCCTGCTGCCCTCTGCGGCGCCCCTCATCGGTTTCCTTATGCTCGGCAATCTCTTCAAGGAATGCGGAGTTACCGAGAGACTCAGCGACACGGCGCAGAATTCGCTCTGCAATATAGTAACGATTATGCTCGGCACCACGGTCGGCGCAACCGCCGAAGGCGAGCAGTTCCTTCAGATAAGGACTCTGGCAATCGTGTTCCTCGGCCTTGCCGCTTTCTGCTTCTCGACAGCTGGCGGCGTGCTCTTCGGCAAACTCCTCTATGTCGTCACGGGCGGCAAAATCAATCCGCTCATCGGTTCGGCAGGCGTTTCCGCAGTTCCCATGGCGGCGCGCGTTTCGCAGGTTCAGGGCAGAAAATATAATCCGAAAAACTTCCTGCTTATGCACGCAATGGGTCCGAATGTTGCAGGCGTCATCGGCTCGGCAGTCGCCGCCGGCTTCCTCCTGCTGATGTTCGGCAAATAATAGAATAAAATATCATTGTCATTCTGAGCCGAAGGCGAAGAATCTCATATCAGGAGTGCTTTTTGTTTGAGATCCTTCGGTCGCTCCGCTCCTCAGGATGACAAATCAGATTAAAAAACAGCCGCAGTTCAACCGAACTGCGGCTTTAAACATATCTTATTATTCGTCTTCGGCGTCTGCCTTGGCTTCTTCGATTACCTTCTGAGCTACGTTATCGGGAGCGGTCTCATAGTGGTCAAACTCAAATGAGAAGTAGCCTCTGCCGATTGTTACGGAGCGGAGAACTGTTGCGAAGTCGCCCATCTCGCCCATCGGAACTTCGGCTGTGAGTTCCTGCATCTTGGGATCCTCTTCGCTCTGGCCCATGCCGAG
>CAMUZD010000145.1 GCA_947165115.1 uncultured Clostridia bacterium | reverse complement strand
ATTGTCCGCGGCACAACCTGCGCGGGAATTATCCGCCTGCTCCGCAACGCCGGGGCAAAAGAAGTGCATCTACGTATTTCTTCTCCGCCGTTCATGCATCCGTGCTACTTCGGCACCGATATCGACAGCGAAGAAAATCTTATTGCCTGCAAATTCGATTCTGTCGAAGAAATTGCAAAGGTCATCGGAGCAGATTCTCTCGGCTACCTCTCTGTTGATGCGATTCACAAAATAGCCGACGGTGCAGACGTCTGCTTCTGCGACGGATGCTTTACCGGCATCTATCCCGTTCCCGTCCCCCGCGAACCCGCCAAAAACAAATTCGACCGGAAAATGGGATATTTTTCCGAATACTATCAAGTGTTGGATTGAACCAGCGATATTACACCTAGATTTATATCACCAAAATTACTATTTTATAATCCCAACTAACTACACAATCACAAAAGCCCGTATCGTTTGATACGGGCTTTGTTTTGTTAAATGAATTACTGAGCTGCGGGGACCTCGAAAGTTGCAGGATCGGCGTCTGCTACTGCTTCAAAAGTATAAACAACTGTCTTGTCAGCGAATTCAAATGTGCCGGTATTGTCGCCAGTGCTGAATTTAGCATTGGTGACATCATCGGCTGAGCCGAAATGGAAAACAGCATCATAGCCGTTCTGCTCGCAGGTAAAGGGAGTGCCGCCTGTGCCGTCGGCTCTTTCGGTGCGGCCGTTTGCATCATCGTCAAAGATAAAATATGTGTCAATCTTGCCGTCAACGCTTGCGGACCAGACGCCCTTTGTGAAAAGTCTGTCGGGAGTTATATCTTCATCATCAGCGACAGCGTAGTCAATGGTGAGAGTCGCTTCGGAAGCAGCATCGCCAGTAAATGCGCTCTCTGAGCAAAGGATGTAGATATATTTGCCTTCTTCGATCTTGAGAGTGCCGTCGCCTTCAAGAGCGGGCTCCTGTGCCTGAGCAAGATATCTTGCGCCGTCGGCAAATTTTTCATCAAGGACAAACACTTTCCAGGTAGTGCTGTCGTCGCTCTTGGTGAATGAATATGTTTCTGTGGCATCGCAGATAAGTTCGGTAACGCCCGCATTATCAAAGCTTTCTTTTGCTGTGATAACTACAGGTTCGCTGTTAATAATCATGCGGCGCTCGGTTTCTGTATTTTCGGTTGCATCAGCCTCGCCGATGTATTTAAGAGTTTCGGTTACTCCGCGATCAGCCCAGGCAACAGTGCAGTTATCATCATCGGTAAAGATGACGTTTGCTGTTGTGTTATCATCGGCGGCGCCCATATGGAAAACATAATCGTTGCCCTGGATTTCATAGTCAAATCCGATAGCAGTCGTGCCGTTGTCATAAGAACATTCTTTCATGCTGTCGGTAAACGTATAAGTTGCGCCGGTTTCTTCACCGTTTTCAACAACCGCCCATACACCGGACTTGAATGTCTTTTCAGCCGATTCTCCCTCCTGCTTTCCGCAGGCTGAAAGCACAGCAAGGCAAGATCCTGCAAGGATGAGACAGAGAACTATTGCGATAATTCTTTTCATAATAATTACTCCTTCAGAATTATTTTGTTATGCTATTATAATCTCTTGTTTTCACATTTTCAATATAAATTATTTAGAATTTTTCGTTAACAAAAATGCATTTTTTATTGAATTTACGCATTTAAATACATTGTTTACGATATAATAAATACAGAAATAATTACTTTGCTTTTATCAAACACCAATTGCACATTAGTAAAAATATATGTTATAATGATAAAAAATTATGGAGGCGATATTATGTCACTGTTTATGAGACTTTGTCAATTATTCTGGAAAACCGTAGAAAAGAGCGATGCTAAAAATATAGCCTCGCAGAGCGAACCGGAAGGTATAAAGAGAATATGCGATATCCCCTATCTCAACGACAATCATCCGCTTCATCTTTTCGACGTATACTATCCCGAAAATACAGTCGGCCAGCTACCTGTGATCATTGATATTCACGGCGGCGGGTGGATGTATGGCACGAAGGAATTAAATAAAATCTACTGTCTTAATCTGGCAAAAAGAGGATATATTGTTTTCAATTTAAGCTATCGCCTTGTGCCCGAGGTGACGGTATATGAGCAACTGCGTGATGTTATGAGCGCTCTTGACTATACTTCGCTTCATCTTGATGAATATCCCTGTGACAGAAACAGCATTATGCTTACCGGAGACTCTGCGGGAGGGATGCTCGCAAGTTACTCCGCCGCTCTTCTCGACAGCGAAAAACTCAGAGATGTATTCAAAACTGCCGATCCCGGAATCAGGCTTAAGACGCTTTTGCTTACCTCGCCTGTTGCGAGCGCGAAGAAAAAGGGAATTATCGGTTTTTACACAAAAAAGATGTGGGGCAAAAAAATCAAAAACGAGGCAGGGTATAATTACATGAATTTTGATGAAATTGCTCCCCTTGCCGATTTTCCACCCACCTGCCTTATCACAAGCAGCGGAGACACGCTCGGGCTCAAGCAGACACTTGAACAGGCGGAAGTGCTTAAAAGCAAAGGAACTGAAGTTCTGCTTCTCAACTACCCAGAATACGACGGTGTGGATCTGCCGCACGTTTTCAGCGTACTTGCCTCAGAGAGCAAAGCCGGCATTGACGCCATCGAGAAAGCTCTTGGATTCTTCGAGAAACACATCGAACGATAATACATAACCAGACACTGATTACAACAGCCCGTATCGTCTGATACGGGCTGTTGATTTATAATCAGAAACTATATTCTACTGTTTTGCTTCAACATTAAGAAGGGTTCCGAAGCCTTTTACGATATCGGATGCGCTTTCATCGGAGACGGTCATAAGCATTGAGTTAGCGATTTCGTTGCCGCCGTCACCGTTATAGATCAGAAGTGGAGTGAGGATACCCTGCGTGGTGATTGTATCGGGCAGATTATAGCCGATGGCGTCATTGGTAAGGCCCATGACGATTACCTGCTTATCCTCATCGCCGCTCGCCTCTCTGACCATATCCTCGAGTGTTCTGTATTCCCAGTCTTTACCGCTCCAGGACTGCGGACCCGTCCATTTAGTCGAGCCGTCGTAACCATCCTTCGTGCCGTAAACGCAGGCGGGCGAAAGCTCGCCGGGAACGGTGATGAAAGCGACTTCTTCGCCTAGCTCGATATATACTATCTCCGCCATTATTCCGTATCCGCTCTCCGCAGAGCGTGAACGCACGGTATTGAATCCGAGAATTCCCGTCGCGGCGCCGAGACCGAGAAGGCCGTTGTCGCAGTCGATGAGAATTTCATCAGTCTTGATATTCATTACAGGAGCAACGGGCGTCTTTTCGCCTGCCGCGTCAATCACGAAATGAGCGAGAGCGTAACCCTTCTTATACATATCGCCGAAACCGGGCTCACAGCCCTCATACATTTCATCGGCAATCTTTTCGCCGTAGCGGCGCACCCATTCATCCTTTGTCAGCGCTTTTGAAGCAGCCCATTCTTCCGCTTCCCTGCCGATTTCGGCATCGGCGGTTGAAACGCCCGCCTGAGTTCCCTGAATGAAGAGAAAATCATAGCCCGCGTCTTTCATCGCAAGCTTCATATAATAGGGATAATCGCAGGCTGTCATATGAGTCTGCTGGGCGTTGGCTGAAACGGGATGAGCGCCGATATTTGAAACAACGGTCTTTTTGCCGCTCTCAGATTCAAAGATAAACGAGGAGAATTTATTCTGTGTTTTCGCGCCGCTGTTGAATTTATCGCGAACGCCCTGCGCTTCATCGGTATTGAAGAATGAGAGAGAGCCGCTCTCCATACCCTCAAAAGCGCGCCCCGCGGCATCCGATGCCTTTTCAATCAGCGTTTCGTGCATATCCTCTTCAAGGGTGAGAATATACTGACCGGGGATAAAGCGCTTGACGAGATTTGAGAAAAGAACGGCGAGAATTCTCTTCCAGTACATTCCCTGAATATCAAGGCCCGCGTGGCAGTGAGTCGCGCTGACGGTGCAGGAAAGAATATCATCGTGAGTAACGCCGAAGCGGCTGAGCTTCTCCTCGACCGCCTTTCTGATATCGCGGCAGGTTTGGCTCGTGATACCGACGCCGTCCGCACTGATGATTATCATAATATCCTCAATACCGTTCGAGTTGATATCGCATCCGTTTGAAAGAACGAGCACGTTGATATTCTGGCCCGAATAGATTTTATCAATCTCCGCCTGATAACCGCCGCCGCTGTGCATCTTATCGAGGCAGTAGCCCTCGGGATCGGGATTGCCCGCGGCGTCTCTGCGCCATTTTTCGGGAATAATGCTGTTATCCGCGAAGCCCGCCTTCCAGCCGTTTCCGCCGACTTTACCGCCGGTTCCTTTATAGAAATATTCACTCTCACCGGGCTTGTAATCCTTTGCGTTCTTTATTCCGGGGCGGAAATTGAACGCGATCAGCGCGGCGAAGAGACCGTCCTGAATAACGCCGAAAACGTTATCGACGGCGTGCTCAAAGAAGCCGTAGCCCTCCTTATCGCC
This sequence comes from uncultured Clostridia bacterium, assembly GCA_947165115.1. Classification (GTDB taxonomy): domain Bacteria; phylum Bacillota; class Clostridia; order Oscillospirales; family Acutalibacteraceae; genus CAG-177. The sequence goes on along the minus strand of CAMUZD010000145.1, from coordinate 885 downwards.
GGCGGCAAAAGCGCTGACGGATGAAAGGACAATCATCGCGGCGGAAAGAAATACTGCAGTTGTTTTTTTAAGAATTTTCATTTCTCTGACCCTCCTTTAATTTATATATAACCGTTTATCGGGATGCCTCAAAATGCAGAGCATTATTTGCGCCGGAACTGACGGTAAATACGGCAAATCCGTTTGCTTCTTCAATAAAATCGATGCCGTCGGCAGCGGTAAACCGATTATCACGGTAGATTTCGTCGCCGTTGAGTTTAACCGACTGACCTGCCGAGTATGGGATATAAACCACCGCTTCGGTTCCGTCAGGTATCCCGACGTCGAGAACAAACGAAGAATCAGTCCTGCTTTCGGTAACTCTGATATATCCCCTGACAGACGGAACAACGCATTTCACGGTATCGTTACCTGATATCTGCGGCTTGATAACGAACTTGTCATAGCCCGCTTCAAGCGGTCTGACTCCCGCGAAATACTTGCTCATTATAACAAGCGGACCGCCCGACCAGGCGTGATTCGAGGTGCCGTCAGCTTTAATCCAGTTCTCCCAGAGAGTGGAATAATCTTCTTTTATCATCGATTCATATCGCCTGAGCATTCTGCTCCTTGCCTCATCGTATTTGTCCATCGAGCAGAGCGCTTCGAGAACATAATACTCCATATAGGGACTGGAGTTGAACGTATTTGTCAGAACCGAAGTGATTTTATCGTATTTGTCTTTACCGGCAAGGCCTGAAATTACTGCAAGAGCATTGGCTCTGTCATCGGGAGCTACGGCGCCTGAGCTCTTATAGCCGTTACCTGTCCAGAAAGACTCATAGCCCTCTTTGATTCTGGCCTTTTGCGCTGATAGATCCGCGCAGTCGAGTTCCAGAATATCAG
>CAMUZD010000144.1 GCA_947165115.1 uncultured Clostridia bacterium | reverse complement strand
TTCACAAGCCCCTTGAGAGCAAGGTTGAATGCCTCCTCGGGCAAAAGGTGGAGAAGGGTATTTATGATATATCCGAGAGTCCCTCTGCCCTTTTCCTCTTTTATGATTTCCGCCAGAAAATCGTGATGCAGATATTCTGCGGAAACATTGAAATTGTGCGCATATATATCCGCTACAATCGGTGTGCCGTCAAGGCAGGCGACTATATTGATTATTTTATCGATTTTATCGTGGCCGAACTGATCAAGATAAGCGGTGAGGATAGTGCCGCCGAGGCTGACGGGGAGAAGAGATACCTTTTCGCAGCCTCTCTGCTCTTTTACCATCTCTATAAACTCATCGAGTTCAGCGGCGCTTTTCATCGGGTCGCCGACAAGATTGAAGGTGAAAAAATAAAAATTATCCTCACCCGTTATCGCGGTCACCTTCTGCATGGGGACCATCAGATATACCCAGTCCTTATCCTCCTGAAGCATTTCGCTCACGGGATAATTCCAGCGCTTTGTCTTGAGATTGTTGACGTGGTCGCCGCTCATGTTGCATCTCTGGGGAGCAAACGCCGCGCAGCCCACATCATAAGCCCTCTCATAGACAAAATCCGCATTCTGAATAAATGCGACCGTTGCGAGCTTTTTGAGAAGAGCCGTGAATTTTTCCTTCGCGGCGCGCGTATCGGGGAAAAACATTGAGCCGCCAATGGGGTTGCCGTTTGAATCAAACATCTGCCTGTCATTCTCATCATAGAGAAAAGTCGGGGAATGATTGATTCCCGGCAGTATTATTACGGGATTAACTTTCTTTTCCATATTGCACCGTCTGTTGAATTATTTTGAGAAATAGTCGCTTTCAATGTAGTCAACGCCGAGTGATTTGCAGTAGCTCAGCGAGAGCAGGTCGTTTGCGGTCCATACAGCGACAGCGAGGTCCCTGTCATGGAATTCCTTTATCATATCTTCAGTGATTACTTTGTAATCGCAGTCAATAGAAATGCCGTATTCAAAGCATCTCTCGTAACCCGTATCACCCTCTCCGTAGGTCAGCATAAGCGGAAGATCGGGGAAAAGAGCGCGTGCTTTCAGCAGATTTTCAAAATCAAACGACTGTAAAATACATTTCTGAAGGTCATAGGTCTCTGCCGCTATATCAAATATTTCCCTGACCTGCTCGTCTGAAAAAGCTCCCTTGAGCTCGATGAAGCAGATAAGATCATACTTTTTCATGATTTCAAGATATTCTTTAAATGTGCAGAGATACACCTTGTCAAAGCCCTTGCTGTTCTTTATCGGCTTTGCGGTTAGTTCGGCAAAGGTATGGTCGGCAACCTCGAGTTCGGTTCCGTCTTCGAGCGTAACCTCGCTGTTATGAGAGCAGACATAGACACCGTCGCTTGTCATTCTTATATCTGTTTCGCAGCCGCCGAAGCCGTTCTGCGCCGCTTTTTCAAAGGCGAGAGCCGTATTCTGATGATAAACTCCGCTGTAGCCTCTGTGGCCGATGAAGCAGATATTGTTTTCAACGGGCATAAATAATCCTCCGATTGCCGTGAATAAAGCCATTATTGCCGCTGAGAGCATTTTTATAAAAAGCTGAAAACTCATTGGAGCACCTCCGAAGTGTAGTCACTGATATATTCTTCGCTGATTGCTGTATCGCTTTCGTCCGTTACATATCCGGTCTCATCGGGGATTGATTCTTCAAGCGTTTCGGACGCTTCCTCGGTTGTGGTTTCGATTTCCTGTGCCTCAATGGCTTCGGTATTGCCCTCTATTACGGGCAGAACGTATTCGCTCTTGAGCTCAAACATATTTCTGCCGGCCGTCTCAAATTCCTCGGGCGTATTCTGAGCGAGCAGGGTATCATAATTCTCTTTATCTGTCTCTTCGCCGTTGATGAGCAGTTTCTCCTCGCCCTCGGTGAAGAATTCGGTGGCGTTGAATACCTCAGCCATCTTGTAATCGCTGATTGAGTAAACCGAGAATGTCTTCTGCTCTTCGGTCTCCTCGGTGACGAAAATCTTGTTTTCGCGCTCGATATAGTCTATGCTGCCGTTTGTGCCGAGCGAGCCAAGCAGGCGGATTTCGAAGCCGTCATAACTGAATATACTGACCTTCGAGCCGGGGAATTCTCCCTCCGATACAAGCAACTCGGGAATTTCGTCGCCGTCAATGAACTTCACGTCAAAGCGGCATTCCTCAATCTCAAGCTCATAGCCGAGCACGGTCTTTTTGCCGTTTATGGCGTCGAGCAGAAATTCCTCATATTTATCCTGCCAGAGCGATAAATCGGGCTGAGGAAGTGTGGTGTCAGTTGTGGTTTCTGTTGTCGTTTCTTCTTTTTTGAAAGGATTATTGAAACTGCATGAGGTCAGCAGAATGACCGCTGCGCAGATAATTACCGAAGCAATGATGATTTTTTTTGTTTTCATATTTTCTCTCCTTAATAAGTGTTGATAATGTGTGAAAATCGGGTTATAATTAAGGGGAAATCACTCATCTTTGAGCTCGTCAAGCGTGAGCTTATATGCGGGCAGGAATTCCTTTATGAAAATATCCGCCTCGGGCAGACCGAGTTTTTCAATCGCCTTCTGTGTGCTCTCGGCGGCGTTTACAAATTCAGTGTTTCCCGCCTGAGCCTCCTGCATGCATTTTATAAGCGCGCTGATTTTATCCGCCGCTTTTATGTATTTTCTCAGCTCCGCGTCCTTTTCATCGGGCGTGAACGCGCCGTCGAAATCGGGCCTTAGATCTTCGGGAATCATATTGAGCAGAGTCGCGCTCGCGGCGTCCTCCATGGTCTTGTAGGCCGCGCGCACCTCGCTGCTGTAATACTTCACCGGTGTCGGCATATCGCCGGTCAGCGTCTCGGGCGCATCGTGATACAGCCCGAGGAAGGCAGCTCTCTCGCTGTCGAGAGATTTGCCGAAGCGCCTGTTGCCGATGACGGTCAGCGCATGGGCGATTACCGAAACCTCAAACGAATGCTCTGCAAGGTTTTCGCTGTGCTCGTTTCTCATAAGCGCCCAGCGGTTGATATATTTCATTCTGGATATCATGGCAAAGAATCCGTTATCCAAATCAATCACTCCTTTATTCTTTTATTTTATCATATATAAAAAGATATTTCAATCTAGGAAAGGAAATTTATATGTCCGGTTTTTCAGCCGAAAAATTCATAACGGAGCTTGACTCGTTTTTTGCCCGCGAGGATATAAAAGGTGCGGGGGAGTATCTGCGCCGTAAATACACCGAAACGGATGAGGCGGGAGATGAGAACGGAAAGCTGACCGTTCTCAATGAGATGATAGGCTTTTTCAGGCAGACTGGCGAGGAAAAAGCCGCTCTCGAGGCTATATCTGAAGCTCTTGAACTGATTGAAAGGACGGGCATTGCAGGCGAAATATCCGGAGCAACGATTTATCTCAATTGCGCGACCACTCTCAAATGCTTCGGCAGGAGTGCCGAGGCTATGCAATATTATGAAAAGACGCAATCGGTCTATGATAAAAAACTCGATAAAAACCATCCGCTTGTCGCAGGTTTATACAACAACAAAGCCCTCGCGCTTCAGGATCTCGGCGAGGTCGAAGAAAGCGAAAAATGCTTCAGCAAGGCGATTGAAATCACGCTGACGGACAGCGCAAACGCCCTTGAGACGGCGGTCAGCTATGTGAATCTCGCGCATCTGCTCTTTGATGAAAATCCGGTTGACGAAGAAGTGAACGAACTGCTTGACAAGGCTTTCGAAATCCTTATGAATCCGCGTTATTTCTCTTTCCCGAAATACGCTTTCACCTGCCGCAAATGCGCTCCGTCTTACGGCTTTTTTGGCAGATTTATTCAGGAAAAGACACTCAACGAAAGGGCGGATAAGGTCTATGCAGGGAATTGAAATCAGCCGCAGATACTATGAAGAATACGGCAGGGATATGATTCACAATATCTTTCCCGAATATGAAAACAGAATAGCTGTCGGCATAGCCGGCGAGGGCTCGGACTGCTTCGGCTTTGATGATGAAATCAGCCGCGATCACGATTTCGGTGCGGGTTTCCGTCTCTGGGTTGATGATGAAACTTATGATGAAATCGGCTTCAGGCTCACGCGTGCCTATACCGCCCTGCCGGATAAAATCGACGGCGTGCAAAAATACAAAATAAGGCCTTACGGCACCGATCGCTTCGGCGTGATTAAGATTTCAGGTTTTTTCCTGCCTCTGACCGGCTCTCCGGGCGCTCCGGAATCAATTATACAATGGGCGACGTTGCCCGATTATTCGCTTGCCGCCGCCGTGAACGGCGAGGTTTTCAGGGATGACAGCGGCATTGTTACGGGCATCCGCGAAAAGATTCTCGATATGCCCGAAGACGTGAAACTCAAAAAAATATCCGCCCGCGCAATAGCGATGGCGCAGAGCGGTCAGTATAATTATAAAAGATGCATTGAACACGGCGAGAGGGGAGCCGCCGCGCTCGCGAAGGCCGAGTTCGTAAAAAATGCCGCCGCCCTATGCCACAATCTTGAGGGGAGATACTGTCCGTTTTATAAATGGGCTTTCCGAAGCCTGCAGACTCTTGAAAGATTTGCGTTCTTACACGATGATCTCGTTTCTCTTGCCGTGCGTGAAGCCGACGAAAAATGTTTTGATGAAATCGAGAGAATCAGCGGCATATTTGCGGATTTTTTCCGTGTAAACGGGCTCTCGCAGATCGGGGACAATTTTCTTGAACCCCATGCCTACGAAATACAGAATAAAATATCAGACCCCGCCCTGCGCAATATGCATATTATGGAGGGGTAAGAAAAAGGACGGCTCAGCCGTCCTTTTTGGTTGCATATTTTTATCCTATCACTATCGTCTCAATGCTTCTTGCCGGCATTGTAGTTCCTGTGAAGAGCATGCCGTCGGCATATTTTTCACAGTTGTGAGTGCTGTCCGTGAGGTATATTTCATATTTGCCCAAAGCGCCTGTAAAATTGAATTTGCGTTCCTCATCCACGTTGTTGACCAGCACTATAACAGTCTTTGAGCCGTCTTTGAAAGCAACATGGGCGATGTCGGAATACTCTCTGTTATCCATCATATCGATTCGGACTGCGCCGGGTTTAATGAATCGGGAGAAATGCTTGAACGCGTAGTATCTGTTATAAATTACAAGCTGCCCTTCGATTATCTCCATCAGACCGTCGCCGTTTACGGCGGTCCAGCTCGACCAGGAGACAGGATTCATCAGAGATAAATCCTGAATTATGACGTTTGCCATATATATTCCGCTGTCGATGGTTTTGCTGTCAATCTGAAGCGGGAGCTCGCACCATTCACTCATCTCGAATTTCATATCGGGATATTCATTTCTGAATTTCTCGCCGAATGCCGTTTTGCCCGCAATATTGCCGTCCATCCAGTAGGAGTG
>CAMUZD010000143.1 GCA_947165115.1 uncultured Clostridia bacterium | reverse complement strand
TTTTCAACCGGCCGTCTGGCGGGAATCAGCGTAAGCGAGGTATGATAAATGAAAGAAATAATCAATGTTGCTATTGACGGGCCTGCAGGCGCAGGCAAAAGCACCGTCGCCCGTGCCGCCGCAAAGGCGCTCGGCTATATCTATGTTGATACCGGAGCTCTCTACAGAGCGGTCGGCCTCAACGCGCTCAGAGCAGGCATTCAGACAGATGATGCCGATGCCGTGACAGCCACTCTCGGTTCAATCAGGGTTGAGCTTAAGTTTGAAAACGGCGAGCAGCTTGTGCTTCTCAACGGCGAAAACGTTTCGTCCGAAATCAGGACTCCCGACGCTTCCATGGCGGCGTCAAATGTTTCGGCGATTCCTGCGGTCAGAGCTTTTCTCTTTGATCTGCAGAGAAATATAGCGGCCGAAAACGACTGCATAATGGACGGCAGGGATATCGGCACGGTTGTCCTTCCGGATGCTCAGGTGAAAATTTTCCTGACAGCCTCGCCTGAAATCAGAGCGAAGAGAAGATATGACGAGCTTATCGAAAAAGGTCAGCAGGTCGATTTCAAGGATGTGCTTGATGACCTTATCAAAAGAGACTATAATGATTCCCACAGAGAGGTTGCCCCTCTCAGACCGGCAGACGACGGCGTGATTGTCGATACGAGCGAACTCACTCTTGAGGAATCAATAAATAAAGTAATTGAAGTAATCGGGGAGAAAACAGCATGAGTATCAAAAAATTCAATTTCAAAAAAGAAGTTACCGAGAAAAAGACTTACGAAAGAATCAGACCTATCGGCAAATTTGTCAATAAATGCAATTTCAAAATTAATTATGTGGGTGCTGAGAATATTCCGGATGAAGGCGGATTCGTCCTCGCCGCAAATCATATTCACCTTCTCGATCCGCTGATTATAGGAGAGGGCATCGAAAACAGACAGCTTCATTTCATGGCTAAAAAAGAGCTTTGGAATCATTTCATTACCGCATGGGCGTTTACGACCGTCAACGGTTTCCCGATAGCCAGAGGCGCTGCCGATACCGACTCTTTCAAATATGCTATGCAGATTCCCAAGAAGGGATATATACTTGCTATATTCCCCGAAGGAACCAGATCAAAAGACGGTAAACCCGGCAAACCCAAGAGGGGAGCCGCCAGAATTGCCGCCGGCGCGAAATGCGGCGTTCTTCCGGTATCGCTTTATAATGACGAAGGATGCAAAAAGCATTCAAAACTGACAGTCAGATACGGCAAAATGATTCCTTATGAAGAGCTCGGATTCTCAGGCGACAAGCCCACCCGCGAGGAGGAAATCGCAGCCACCGACAAGATATTTGCCGCAATCACCGCTCTCTGGGAGGAAGGACATTGCGAGTAATTCCCGCTCAGACCGCAGGCTTCTGCTTCGGCGTTGACCGCGCGGTGAATATGGCCTATGAGCTTATTTCGCAAGGCGGAAAGTGCTGTTGTCTCGGTCAGCTGATTCACAATACCGATGTGACTGATGATCTTGAAAAGCAGGGCCTGAGAATCATAAATTCGCCCGAAGAGCTTGTTTCCGGCGAAACCGTGCTTATCAGGGCTCACGGAGTCACTCCCGGCACGGCGGACGATATTATCCGGCACGGCGGAAAGATTCTTGACGCGACCTGTCCGTTTGTGGCAAAGATTCACGAAATAGTATCGGAGAATTCAGCTCCGGATATTCCGACTCTGATAGCGGGCGATGCGGATCATCCCGAAGTAATCGGCATCAGAGGATGCTGCAAGGGACCTTCATTTGTCTTTTCATCCGCGGATGAGCTTGAGAAATTATACGGGAATAACGCAGGTTTATTCCGAAACAGAACAATTTTCGTCTCCCAGACTACTTTTTCGGCATCAGAATGGAAAAAAAGTAAAGAAAAAATAAAATTACTCTTTACGAATGCAAAAATTTTTGATACAATATGCAGTGCTACTCGCAAAAGGCAGGAGGAAGCTGAGAAGCTCTCCCGCGAATGCGACGCAATGGTGGTTATCGGAGGCAGACACAGTTCAAATACCGTGAAGCTTAAAAATGTCTGCTCCGCAAACTGCGACACATTTCTGGTGGAAAGAGCCGAAGAGCTCAAAAACATAGATTTTTCCACTTACGCCTCGGTAGGCGTGACGGCAGGTGCATCCACTCCCGCCGTAATAATTAAGGAGGTACTTTCAGCAATGTCCGACATCATCAATGAAACCGAAAAAACCGTGGTAGAGGAGGTGCCTTCTGCAGCAGCGTCAGTCGATAGTGAAAACCTGAATGATCTTCTTAACGATCTTGTCGATGATTCCGTCATCGAGTGCACAGTTGAGAATATCACACCGACAGAAGTCCAGGTTGACATTCCGAAGAATCACATTCTCGGCGGTCTCACCGGCCTTGTTCCCAATGAGGAATTCAGCAGCGATCCCAACGTCGATCCTTCCAAAGAAGTTAAAGTCGGCGATGTGCTTACGCTGGTTATTATGAAGAAGAACGATGCTGACGGCACGGTCCTTCTCTCCAAGAAGAGAGCCGACGCCATCAAATCATGGGGCAGCATCCTCGAAGGCAAAGAAGACGGCAGAATCCTTGAAGGCGTTGTTACAGAGGTCATCAAGGGCGGCGTTCTCGTTGCTTCAGGCGGCTCCGTCGTATTTATCCCCGCATCGCAGGCAACCGAACACAGAGGCGACGCTCTCGAGAGCCTTCTCAAGAAGACTGTTCAGTTCCGCATCATCGATGCCGATCCTCACAAGAAGAGAGCGGTTGGTTCAATCCGCTCCGTCATTGCCGAGCAGAAGCAGGCAGCGTCCGACGCTTTCTGGGCAGCGGCAGAGGAAGGCAAATCCTACACAGGTATCGTTAAATCTCTCACCAGCTACGGCGCCTTTGTCGATATCGGCGGCGTTGACGGTATGGTTCACATTTCCGAAATGAGCTGGAAGAGAATCAAGCATCCCTCAGAGATCTTCACCGTAGGTCAGGAAGTCGAAGTATTCATCAAGTCCCTTGACCGCGAAAACAGAAAGATTTCCCTCGGCTACAGAAAAGACGAGGATAATCCCTGGGCTATTCTTGCCAAGAAATATCCCGTCGATACAGTTATCGACGCAGAGATAGTCGGCCTTACCGATTTCGGCGCTTTCGCAAGAGTTATTCCCGGCATCGACGGTCTCATCCATATCAGCCAGATAGCAAATCACAGGGTCAACAAACCCGCCGATGAGCTTGAAGTAGGTCAGACCGTTACCTGCAAGATTACTGCAATTGATTATGATAAAAAGCGTGTAAGCCTTTCCATCAGAGCCCTTCTTCCGCCCGAAGAGACAGAGGAAGATGAAGCTCCCGCAGACGAAGAGGCACCCGCAGAGGTAGCTCCCGTTGAGGAAGCTCCTGCCGAGGAAGCAGCACCCGCAGAAGAAGCACCCGCTGAGGATGCCGAATCCGCAGAATAAGATTAAAGTTTATAGCCCGCAGGTTTTGCTTGCGGGCTGTTTTTTGAAATTATGAACGAAAACAAAACGGGAAACAAAAGATTTATCGGCCCGATTTTCTGTATAACCGCCGCCGCAATATGGGGTCTCTCATTTGTAGCCCAGAAGACCGGCGCTCATATCGGGACATTTACATTCAACGGAATCAGGACGCTTATCGGCGGAATCTTTCTTCTGCCGTTTGTGCCCCTCTTTCATAAATCGGCGGTTAAAAATTACCCTGCGGAAAAGAGCAGGAAGTTCGATTTCAAAGGCACTGCTTCGGCGGGAATAATCTGCGGCATTGTGCTGTGCGTTGCAAGCAACCTTCAGCAGCACGCGTTTACTTTCGATATCTTTGCCGCCAAGGTGGGCTTCATAACCGCGCTCTATATGATTCTCGTGCCCCTTGCGGGCCTCTTCATCGGAAGAAAAGTCGGCCTCAATGTCTGGATAGCTGTTGTTCTCGGTATGATCGGCCTGTATTTTCTCTGCATGAAAAAAGGCGATTTCAAGGTCGGCGCCGGCGAGATTTTCTCAATTCTCTGCGCCGTGGGATTCGCGGCCCATATCCTTGTCATCGATCATTTCTGTGTCAGAGCCGAGCCTGTCGCCCTGGCCTGCACTCAGTTTCTGACGGCCGGCATTCTTTCCGTTATCTGCATGTTTATATTCGAGAAGCCGCAGATGTCCGAAATCCTGGGCTGTGCTGTTCCTATTCTATATGCGGGCATTGCGAGCACGGGTATTGCTTTTACGCTGCAGATATTCGGCCAGAAATATACAGAACCCGCGGTAGCGTCTCTTCTGATGTGCCTTGAATCCGTTTTCAGCGTTATTTTCGGCAGAATAATTCTGCATGATATAATGGGTCCGCGCGCCCTTCTCGGCTGTGCGATTATGTTTGCCGGGGTTGTTATGAGCCAGATACCTTTCGGAAATAAAACATCTAAAGGGGAAACAGTATGACAAAATTTGCCGCTCTCATAATGTCGATAATCATGACGCTCAGCGGAATTTTTTCCGCGGCGTCTGTGAATATAAAGGATGCTGTTCTCAGTTTCTTTACGGGGATTCCTTTCACCGAATCCTCGGTCAGCGATTCCTTTATCGAAAAGCTCGATGAGAAGGATGTCGTTCTCAATAAATACGGCTCCGGCATTTATAAAAAACTGCTCTTTGTTTTCTTTGACAGCGATACCGGAGTAGCAGATAAATATAAAGTTCTGAAGAATTACAATCTCGATCTGCTCGGATGGGCTTGCCCCTGCAATCTGTTTGTCGTCTCCGCTCCCGCTTCGGGATTTGATGCATTATCCTCGCTGAGTAAAAAAATGGAGGATGAATGCGAAGCCGTCCTTATGGCGAGCCCGATGGTATTCACTCCTTCATCGCCCGATACCACTCCCGACGATCCTTTTGACGGCGCTGAATGGGATGAGAGCAGGCCGGAAGGCGGCGAGTGGCATCTTGAAGCCGTTCAGGCCCGCGAGGCGTGGAATTACAGCAGATACTTCGGCGATATAACCGTCGGCATTGTGGATGCCGGATTCAATATGGATCACGAGGATTTGCAGGGAAAGATTTCTTTCCCGAACGACAGACTCAATAAGAGAAATGTCCCCGATTCCCACGGCACCTATGTAGCAGGCACGGTCTGCGCCGAAGCCGGAAACGGCAAAGGAGTTTCGGGAATAAATCCGCGTGCAGTTCTCAAATGCGTTGACTGGCAGACGGATGAGGGGCAGGACTGGAACCAGACTCTCGCAATTTTCTTCGGAATTATCCGCCTCATCAAATCCGGCGCAAAAATAGTCAATCTTTCGCTCGGAACTTCGGGCAACATAGAAGGCGACAAAGAATCAATCGAATCGGAAATGAATCTTTACGCTAAGGTTTATTCCGCCATGATGTCGATTCTTCTCGGCAGGGGATA
>CAMUZD010000142.1 GCA_947165115.1 uncultured Clostridia bacterium | reverse complement strand
GCTTCCGTTGAAATGCCGAAAATCATATATATCAAAGCCGAGACAAGCACGGAAGCGGAAATAACCGCGTCAAATAGAGCATCGGAACCTGAAGCGACTAGCGAGCCGGAATTGACGGCCTTGCCGCGTTTTTTGAAGAAAGAGCCCAGTATTATTTTCACGGGCACAGCCACCGCGATAATAATCAGTGAAACAGCGGTATATTCCGGTTTTTCGGGTGAAATAATCATTTTCACCGACTCGGTAAACGCAGTGATACCTGCGTAAAGAATAATGGCGGCAATTATCATTGAGCTAAGATACTCGGCTCTGCCGTGACCGAGCGGATGTTTCTTATCCGGTCGCTTTCCCGAGAGCTTCGCGCCTGCGATAGTGATGATACTTGAAATCGCATCGGTAAGGTTATTGACCGCATCAAGAGTGACAGCGATTGATTTTGAGATAATGCCGACTCCCGCCTTGAAAGCTGCAAGAAAAATATTAGTGATTATGCCTATTACACTTGTTTTGACAATTACGGACTGCCTGTTTTCTTCTCTTCTGAGAAGTTCAGAGCCTGTGGGAACGATATTTGAATTATCGGACATTGAAAACACCTCTTATTCGGAAAGATTTCCGAGAAGTTTATAAAGAAGAGTATAGAGCTGCATTGCCTCATCGGGCGAAAGTTTTACGCATTTGCCAACTGCCTCGGGGACACACAGCGCCTTTTCGCGCAGTTCTCTGCCCTCTTCTGTAAGATAAATCGAAACCACGCGCTCATCCGCTTCGCTTCTCTGTCTCTTAACAAAGCCCTTCTTCTCCATACTTTTGAGAAGAGGAGTCAGTGTTCCTGAATCAAGAAACAGCTTCGAACCGAGCTCTTTAACGGATATTCCGTCGCCCTGCCAGAGCACCATCATGGCGATATACTGAGTATATGTCAGACCGAGTTTATCAAGCACGGGAACATATTTTTTTACTATTTCCTTGCCTGCCGCGTAAAGCGGAAAACAGAGCTGATTCTCGAGCTTCAGCGCTTCATACTTTCCCATAAATCAAGCCTTCTTCTGAGAATTATATGCTTCCCGGACCGCTTTGGCGAGCTGGTCGGCGCATGAGGTCGGTCTTCTTCCGCAGGTATTGCCGAGAAGCTTCTCCTCGATGTAGTCAACGGTCTGCCCTTCAAGGAGCTTAGAAATCGCTTTGAGGTTGCCGTTGCATCCTCCGTCAAAAGAAATGTTTGTGACAACGTCACCGTCAAGATTGAAATGAATGAACTGTGCGCATACCATTTCGGTTTTATAAGTATATTCCATAATAATGCCTCCGTATCAGAGAAGTTTGGCAACTTCGCCGTCTATTTTTTCGGGAGTCACGGTCGGGGCAAATCTTTCAACCACACTGCCGTTTCTGTCAATGAGAAACTTGGTAAAATTCCACTTGATTTTGCTGCCGAGCACTCCGCTCTTCTGAGATTTGAGCCAGGTATAGAGCGGCTCTTCACCGTCTCCGTTGACCTTGATTTTTGCAAACTGTGGGAAGGTTACGCCGAATTTAACCGAGCAGAAGCTCGCAATTTCGCCCTCTGTCCCGGGAGCCTGATTTGCGAACTGGTTGCACGGAAAATCCAGAATCTCGAAGCCCTTTTCATTATATTTCTCATAAAGATCCTGAAGGCCGTCATACTGCGGGGTAAAGCCGCATCCGGTAGCTGTATTGACAACAAGGAGCACCTTACCCTCAAAATTCTTCAGCGGGACCTCTTCACCGGTAATACTTTTTACAGTGAAATCGTAAATATTCATTTTTATTTCTCCCTTCAATTGATTTCGATTATATTGTATACAATTTATTTGCGCTTGTCAAGAGTTTTTTCATTTTAGTTCCCAATTATTAAATTTACTCTCAAATTATGCACAAACAAATAAAACCCTATCCGAACTCAAGATAGGGTTTTAATTGATTATCAAAAACTGATTGAGATGACTGGATGTGCTAAGTATAACATATACTAAAATCAATTTTCGGCTTCGTATTCGGCGATGATTCTATTCATATCATCGGGGACGTTGGTGATGATGCCGTCAACGCCGTAGGAGAGGAGCTTGCGGGCGGTGTCTTTATCGTCAACGGTCCAGGGATTTACACCGATACCGTTATCATGGAGATTCTTAACATATTTCGCATTGACAAGTGAGAAGTGCGGATGCAGGAAATCAGCGCCGATCTCCTTTGCGTATTCGACATAATGGAGAACCATTTTGGTATAGGTAATCGGTCTGTCGGGGCTGTAGAGGAAGCCGGTCTTACACTCGGGATCGACCTCTTTGCAGCGGATGATAATCTCGGGATCGAAACTCGAAATGAGAAGCTTATCAAAAAGTCCGAATTCCTTGACCATTTCAATAGTCTTGTCTGCGATATCCTTCTTTCCGTTTTTGGGCTCCTTGATTTCGATATTCATGACCTTGATCATATCATCTTTGCAGAGATCAAGAAATTCCTCGAGAGTCGGGAGCTGAGTGCCCTTGAATTCATCGGAGAAATAAGAACCGAAATCAAGCTCGCGAAGGCGTTCAAGAGTCATATCCGCCACATTTCCCATACCGTTTGAGGTCTCGTCAACTGTGTAGTTATGGCAGATTACGATATGATTATCGGCCGAGAAATGAACGTCTGTCTCAAATCCGTCAACGCCGATTTCAACGGATTTTCTGAAAGCGGGCATAGTATTCTGCGGAGCATATTTATTTGCTCCTCTGTGTGAAATAACATTACAAATTGCCATAGCAGTCACCTTTCCTCAGTTAAACATGGAGCATCCGATGCTCTTGAATCTTTTTATCATTTCATCCGCTTTTGAGCGGGATATTCCGAAATACTCGCAGAGGCAGTCGATACACATGAATTCCTCTGCGCCGCGGTTCACCATCTTTTTATGAAAGCCGATGTCATCACGGGAAAGCGGCTTTTCGCAGGAAATGCAGAGCAGTTCGCTCATATTATTTAGAGAGAGCGCAGATATAGCACTCGCAGTCATGAGCGGGAATTACTCTGGTAAGCATATCTTTCTTTACGCCGAGCTTTTCGCCTGTAAATATCTCTCTCATATCGAGGCCGTAGCCGGAAGCAACAGGCAGGCCGGCATCTTCAAAGAAGAAATCAATCTTTCTCTCATCATCCGAGAAATTAGCAAAGAGGACAGCAATTTCGTTGTCGGAGAGCAGCTTTACAAAGACTTTCTTATCATCTCTGCTTGCGGTATAAACATTATCTCCGTTGCTGTTACGGACAAGACAACTGTCTGTAACAAAAGCGGGTCTCCCCTCCTCATCCTGATTGATACGGATGAGGTCTTTGTTTGTTACGAGCGCAAGCATATCGTCATCGAAAGTGCGGATGTCGCCTCCGAGCATAAGGGGGGCAGAATACATACACCAGACAGCAAATTCGGTTTTATAATCAACGGCTGAACTGCCGCTTGAGCCGACATTGCCCTTGCCGAACATACCGACGGTAAGCATATCGATATCGTTCCAGCAGCCGGGCGCCGAGAACGAAAGATTCTCAATCTGGCTGAAGCAGATATCCTTCATTGATCTGAAATTATCGCTTATATCGCCGGTCGAGCGATACATATGAGCGCCGGTCGAGCGTATCCACCTGTAAACATCATCGCAGCCCCAGTTGCAGGCCGAGAACAGAATCTCTCTGCCGCAGGCCTTGAGAGCCATACCCATTTTTCTGTAGAGCAGGTCACCGTGATGATGAGCGGGTCTGTAGCAATAATCATATTTGAGGAAATCCGCGCCGTATTCGGCAAAAGTCTCGGCATCGAGGAATTCGTGGTCGAACGAGCCCGGATAATCGGCGCATGTTCTTGTGCCGGCACAGGAATACATGCCGAATTTGAGCCCTTTTGAATGGACATAATCGCTGACCGCTTTCATTCCGTTGGGGAACTTGATATGATCGGGAATGATTTTTCCGGTCTCCGGATCTCTCTGCTTCTCGCTCCAACAGTCATCGATTACGAGATACTCATAACCGGCGGCGAGCAGGCCTTTTTCGACCATAGCATCTGCGGTTTCCTTGATTACGGATTCATTGATATCCTCGCCGAAAGTGTTCCAGGTATTGAAGCCCATGGGCGGTTTCTTTGCAAGCATTGATTTCCCTCCTTAAACGTTTGAAGCGTTGAAATCTATTATGATGCTTTCAGTTTTGATACTGAGCTGAGTGTATTTTACGCCGGCGGCGTCAAACATGCGCTTTGAAGCTTTATTCATGGGCGTTCCGTCATACTTATCGGAAAGATAGACTACCTCTTTGATGCCGCATTGAATTATGGCTTTTGCGCATTCGTTACACGGAAACAGCGCTACATAAATCTTGCAACCGTCGAGATTTGTGCCCTTTGCGTTAAGGATAGCGTTGAGCTCGGCATGGCAGACATAAGGATACTTAGTATCGTAATCCTCGCCTGTGCGCTCCCAGGGAAATTCATCATCGCTGCAGCCCATCGGAAAGCCGTTGTAACCCATTGACATGATGCGGTTTTTGTCGTTTACGATACAGGCGCCGACACGCGTATTCGGATCCTTGCTCCTGTAGGATGAGAGCATCGCGATACCCATGAAATACTCATCCCAGCTGATATAATTGCTTCTTTTAGGCATAAAATACCCCCTGCCGTTTTTCTTTAATAATATCACGGCAGAGGAACAAATTCAATAAATAAAATTATATAATTATAAATTCGCTTATATAGTTATTTTTACTAATCGGCAGTATCTTCAGCCGTTTCGGGTGTTGCTTCGGCCGGCTTACTCTCGCCCAGGTAGCGAACCAGCTCTTTTCTGAGTATAATGCCGACGGCAACAGCGCCGATTACGGCAATTATCGTTTCGGGAAGCATATAGCCGCCGTTATAAGTAACGGAATAAATGACAGAACCCTTTGTAATTCCGTGAATCAGAGAATCAAGATTTGTAAATCCGCCGTTGCCCTGTGTATATTCGCTCCATACTGTGATACCGCTCAGGAAATGGCAGACAAATCTTATTGCATTTGTAATAACCGTGCCGGCAACAAGCTTGACAGTAACATTGCCTTTGGCTTTTCTGAACAATCCTCCGATGCCGAACGATGTGTAGGCGAGAATATAGTCGAAAAGGGCAACTATTACATATGATACGGGACCTTTTACCCAGGCAAAATTGCTCAGGCCCATAACGAGCTCAAATAACGAAAGAATAAAAGCGGTCGGAATCGCATATTTGAGGCCGCGTCTGTATGAAAGAACAATTATCGGCAGAGAGCCGAAAAGCGATATTCCCCCGCCCTGCAGCCAGGCAGGCCAAGGAATGAATTCGCTGACGGTAAAAAGAGCGGCGGACAGAGCGATTCTGTCGGCCGTTCCTTATTATGGTCCCAA
>CAMUZD010000141.1 GCA_947165115.1 uncultured Clostridia bacterium | reverse complement strand
CGACCGTTTCGACTCTGTCCTTTTCGCGCCTCGCGCGCTGAAGATTGCGGCGTTTGCCGAGTTCCTCAAGCTCGTCCTCGAGAGTTTTTATGCGCCTGCGGATATGGCGCTTGTCGCTCTCGAGCTTTGTTTCGCCCGGTCCGCGCGTTCCGATACCGCCGCCGAGCCTCGAGAGCTTATGGCCCTGGCCGATGAGGCGGGGAAGAGAATATTTGAGCTGCGCGAGTTCAACCTGAAGCTTGCCCTCGTTGCTGACCGCGCGCTGAGCGAAAACCCGGACATCGAGCGCGTTTTCCATATTCCTCTGCTGAACCGGAGAGAGCTCACTGTCGACAATCACGACCTCGATTTCGTTATTCTCGCAGAATTCCCTGAGTTCGTCGAGCCTGCCGCTGCCGAGGAAAAGCGCGCCGTCGGGGCGGTCCCTCTTCTGAGAGACAAAGCCGACAACCTCAGCCCCCGCGGTCATGGCGAGCTCCTCGAGCTCCGCGAGCGAGGAATCGCAGTCATATTCGCCCGTATCGACCGCGACGAGCACGGCCTTTTCGGGTTCCTGTTTGTTTTCGTAAAATTCCATAATTTTTTGAAAAAGGGGCGACTGCAAACCGCCCCGTGATATCAGTTGATTTTAAGCGAATCGGCGTTGATAATCTTTCCGCTGCCGCCTGCCTTGATTGTGACGCTGTCACCCTTATTGAGGATAACGGCCTCCTCTGCCTTTGTGGCGGAAATCACATAATAGGCGTCGGAAGAATCGAGCTTGATATAATAATAGGTCTCGCCGCCCTTGACCGCCTCTCTGATTTCGGCTACCTTGCCGGTGACGGTGCCTTCTTCGGTTGTTTCGGCGGGAGTTGTTGTATCGGTTTCGCCGCCGGGTTCATCGGTATTGTCTTTATTCGCAACGTCGATGACATCCTCGGGGTTGATATCAACCTTGATGCCGGTGCTCTCGAGCGCCTTCTTATAGATTGAAAGGCATTCCGAGAGGTCTCTGCCGTTTGCGCCCATCTTGTTGTTGTTATACTGCTTGACGTTGATAAGCGCATACTGCTGAACTATGCTGCTGCCGCTGCTGACATCCTTGAGCGAGAGGAAGTAGGTCGGCTCGCCGCCGATATTCAGGAGCAGCGGGAAGGTTGCCGTATAGCCGAGGTCCTTGACTCTGCCTTCCGCGGCACTCTGAGCCGATGCTTCGGTTCCGCCCGTGACGTTATAGTAAACAGCCTCTTTGGTTCTCTGGTTTACGAGAACGAAGCCGATGATACTCTGGTCCGCGGTGACGGATGTAACGCCCGTATACATCCATACATCGTCATCCTTCGCTATGTAGTTATAGCCGGATGTGGTGTTGATAACGTTCTTCTGGCCGAGGATTGAGTTCCAGAAACCGTTTCTGTATCTGCCGTAGTAATCATACTGCTGAACAATCAGATCGGAATCGAAAACTCTGTCAATCCACTGAAGCTCGGGATCGCTCTTGAATTCCTCAACGGTGTAGTATTTGCTCTCGCCGTCGGAGCTGTCCGCCTTGACGACAACCGCGCCGATGACGTCTGTGCCGCCGAAGAGGCCGATTGTATTGTCGAGACGCGCGCAGATCCAGTAGGGATTGCCCTCGTCGTCGATTTCGAAGGTTGCATCCGCAAAGAGATATGTCGGGTAATCGAATCTCAGATGCCTCTTGAGGAGCTTGTTGAAGTGCTCGGCGGGCGAGTATCTGATTTTGTTCTCTAGAGTCTTGAATTCCGCGCTCTCATTTGCCATATCGATAATGACATAGCCCGGGAAGCCCTCTTTGGTATTGAAGAACCACTTGATTATGCTCGCATACTGGAGCGGAGCGACTCTGACGGGAGTGCCTTTATAGTTAATCTGGGTATTCTCGCTGTAAACGGTGAACTGGGAAACATAGCCCATTTCGCCGAGGTCGCCGAGAGCTCTCGCGGCAATCTGGGAAGCGGAATCCTCATCAAGACGCGGAATCGCGCTGAAGGAGGAGGCGTCCTCCTCGGGGATTTCCTTGGAGAAGTTGCTGTCTGTGCGGACATCGATAATTTTACTGTAAGCCTTCGCTCTGAAGAACTGCGAGCCGACAATATAGCCGACGAGCGCGACGGCAACGAGAATGCCGATGCAGATGCCGGGAACTATCGCTCTTCTCTTGACATAGGGAGTGTATTCGGGCTTGGAGAGCGCCTTTGAGAGAAGCGCCTGGAATACCACATAGGAAGCGGCAACCACGCCGAGATACATATAGAGAGTCGTGTCCTTCGGATTGAGCGCGGGGAGCATGATATAGTATGCAACAAACGCCGTAATCACGGTCAGCACAAGGCCGATAACAATTTTGAGCCCCGCGTTTTCGGGAGGAATGACTATTTCCTTCTGAGCGGATTTGCCCTTGTTTGAAAAATCAACTTTGATGGGGTCCATTTATTCATCTCCTGTGAATCAGATTGATTTTCGGATAAAAACACAAAGTAAGTATAACTTATTTTTAACAATAATACAAGAATAATTTTTATCAATAACATTATTCGGTCTGCGGAACGCGCAAAATTTTTCTTGACAAAAGCGGATGTTTAGAGTATATTATACGCAATAACGCAAATGCAGAGAAGATATTAAGCGCTTTGAGCAAGCTTTCAGAGAGCCGCCGGCAGGTGAGAGGCGGTAAGAATCCCAAAGGGCTGTCTCGTATCGGAGCAGGGTCTCTGAATTCATAGGAGATCACGGGTGATCCCGTTACAGGTCGGGAACTTGATGGAGTTCTGTGAGTGGCCGTTTCGGCGGCAATACGGGTGGTACCGTGGTTATTATGCAATAATCATCCCGCAGGGTTTATGCCTTGCGGGGTTTTTGTTTTGATATAACGCGGGTGCACTCATCATCTGCAAATCATAATCTCAAAGGAGAACTTATAATGAGAAAGATTTATGTATCCGATTTCACTTTGAAGCAGCTGGCTCAGGACAGAAAAAATCCCCTGCTTTTCAGGGAGAAGGTCGCAATCGCCTCCGCCATTGACGGCATGGGGGTCGATACGATTGAGCTTGCGCCGGTCGCGAATTTCAAAGAGGACAGAATTATATATAAAACCATCTCCGCGGCGGTAAAGAATGCTTCTGTGGCGATTCCCGCCGGCTCAACCGAGGAGGAGGTCGCTATGGCGTGGGAGTGCATACAGACCGCGCAGAGGCCGGTTCTCCAGATAGTGCTTCCGCTGAGCACGGTTACAATGGAATATACTTATCACCTCAAAGCGCCCAAGATGATGCTCCTCATCGAAAAACTCGTCAAGGCAGCGAAGGAAAAGTGTGAGAACGTTGAATTCATTGCCCTCGACGCGACCAGAGCGGAGGAGAAGGTTCTCGATGAAGCGCTGGCACTCGCTGTTGAATGCGGCGCGACGGCGGTTACCCTCTCGGATGATGCGGGCACGCTCTTCCCCTATGATTTTGCTAAATTTGCAAAGGGCGTGAAGGCAAAGCTCAGCGTTCCCGTCTATGTCAAGGTTTCGGGCGCTCTCTATATGGAGACTGCAACTGCATTTGAGAGTATTATCGCGGGCATCGACGGCGTGAAGGCGGTTGTCGAAGGCCATACTCAGCTTAAGATTCACAAGATTGCCGCGGTTATCGCAGCGAAGGGCGAGTCTTATGAAATCTGCTCATCGCTCGACGCGACCAGAATTGCGACGGATGTAAAGGCGCTCACAGCGAAGGTTGACAGCACCGAGCAGGAGGAGGAATCCTCACTACCCGCTGCTAATACCGACATATACCTTGACGGCGATTCAACCATCGAAGCCGTTTATGCCGCAGCCGAAAAACTCGGCTACGCGCTCACCGAAGAGGACGCGGGCAATGTGCTCAGAGGGCTCAGACGCGTCTGCGAAAACAGAAGCGGTATAGATTCCAATGCGTTTGAGGCGCTCATCGCATCCTACGCGCAGCAGGCGCCCTCAACCTATCATCTTGAATACTACACAACCACAAACAGCAATCTGACATCCGCCATGGCGCACGTTGTGCTGACCAGAGACGGCGAAATAAAAATTGAGGGAATGGGCACGGGAGACGGCCCTATCGACGCGGCGTTCGGCGCAATCGAGCAGGGAATCGGTTTCCACTATGAGCTTGACGATTTCAGGATTCATACCGTCAGCCGCGGCAAGGAATCGCTCGGTTCCGCTCTTATCAAGCTCCGCCACAACGGCAAGGTTTATTCTGGCAACGGCCTCTCTTCCGATATAGTCGGTTCCTGCATCAGAGCATATATAAACGCTCTCAATAAGATAGTTTACGACGAAGACTGATTTTCCGGTCAAGGAGATTAATATGAAACTCGGTTTTTCAACTAAAAACATAAATCCCGGCTCGTTTACCGAAACCTGCAATATGGCAAGGGATTACGGCTTTGCGGGCTTTGAGATATTTGACGCAAAGGCGGAGAATAAGCGCCATTCCGATTCCGTTCTCAGAGACGGCTCGGCGGACGCGAAAAGAAAACTGCGCAACAGAGACCTGGCGGTCTCCGCAATCGTCTATCCCTTCCCCGTCGAGGATGAGAAGGCGGACGGCAACGTAATAAAGCAGTATGTTGACTGGGCTTATGCCGCAGGCATCGAAGCGGTTATTGTTTCTCTCGCCGGGGAGCCGGATTATGCCCTGCTAAGGGAAAAACTTACCCCCGCTGTTGAGAGAGCGGAAAAAACGGATATCAGCATTCTGCTTGAAACTTCGGGCCCGCTTGCCCACTCGGCGAAGGTGCTTGAAATCATCAATGAATTCGCAGCTGTTCCTCTCGGCGCGGCCTGGAATATCAGAGAAACTTATTTTGCCGCCGGCGAGACTCCCGAAAAGACGATTGAAACCCTCGGCGCTCATATAAAATATGTTCGCATCGGCGATAAGAACGGCGATGTAAACTGCCTTATCGGCGAGGGAACCCTGCCCGTAAAGGATTTCATCAACGCCATCCGTTCGCTCAATTATGACGGTTTTGTCTGCGTTGACTGGAATGACGAAATTGACGATCCCGATATAGTTCTCACTCATTTTGTAAACTATATGGCGGAAATCGAGGACCCCGTAAAAGAGAATACCGGTCTTTACTATAACAGGGCGCATACCGGCGCCTTTCCGTGGAAAAAATATGATATGATTGACAAGACCTTCTCGCAGGTTCTTGACACGATGTGCGATATTTTCCCGGATCAGCTGGCATTCAAATATACCACCCTCGATTATACGAGGACCTATACGCAGTTCCGCAAGGATGTTGACGACCTTGCCGCTGCTCTGATTTCACTCGGAGTGAAACCCGGACACCATGTCGCAATATGGGCGACCAATGTACCCGCCTGGTATCTGACCTTCTGGGCGACCACAAACATCGGAGCTGTGCTCGTAACCGTCAACCCAGCATAT
>CAMUZD010000140.1 GCA_947165115.1 uncultured Clostridia bacterium | reverse complement strand
GATTAGAAGGTGCTATTGTTTGGATAGTAAAAAATATAACAGTTTAACAGAGTGTGTGGTTGACACCCAAAAAGGTGTCGACGGGGCTTTTGATACTCTTTATTCAATGAGCTATCCTTATGCATATAGCGCGGCGTCTCACCTTCTGAAAAGCCACGAAGATATTGAAGATGCACTGCAAAACAGTTTTTATTATGTTTCAAAGAACATTTCCGGATTAAGAGAACCTGCAGCATACCTTAAATGGCTTAATACGATAGTTATAAATGAGTGTAAGAAGGTCTTATTGGAACATAATAAACACAGCAAGATTTTTTTTGCAGAAAAAAATCGTTTGATGTTGGCAGAGAATTCTCAGATAATTGATAATAATCTCATAGAAAAAAGTGATTTAATCGAAACTATCAGCAAAATGATTGATGAAATGAATCCTAAAAAAAGTGAGGTATTAAAACTCTATTACTTTGAGAATCTCAGTTACTCAGAGATTTCAGAAAGACTTGGCATTCCGGTCGGAACCGTTATGAGCAGATTGCATCATGCTAAGCGTGAACTCGAGAAAAAAGTCAAAGAATTACAAAAAGACGGAACCGTTCTTTGGAGCCTTCCGATATTACCTCTCGTTGCGGCCTTGTTATCGTATAATGTAAAAACTGAAATACCGTCAGCAATGTTAGGCAGAGCGGCAGTCAGCGCAGCATCCGCTACAGCAGCGTCTGCCTCAGGTTCAATTAGTTCAGCCGGGACTGCTGCCGTAGTAACAACGGGGACAACCGGAGTGGGAGCAACCGCAACAACTGTCGGCACTTCTATTGCTGTCAAAGCAGCGGCGGTTGCGGTTGCTGCTTCAGTTGCTGTAGGCGGAGGCGTTGCGACTAAGAAAATCGTTTCTGACCATAAGGCAAAAAAGGATAATGTCGTAACCGAGAACACAACACTTCCGGAACCTTATGCTGAGTATTATTCAATCACTTCAGACGAAACTACTATTCAATCAATTAAAGAACAAGATCCTTCGGAAACCTTCATTTCTTCCACGTTTGATTCAATCAGAAAGAATTCAGAATCATCAGGTACTTATAGAGATAAGTCGGAAGATACCGGTAATAATGAACCTGTCACCACTGCATCATCTTCCCAATCTCCAAGTGAAGGAAAAACTAAAGGGAATTCTGCTTCTACTACCAGAACAACGCGTCAAAGTTTAACATCTGGTACCGGCAAAAATATAAATACTAATCCATCTTCTGATTCAACAACACAAAGGAATCATGAAGTTTCAACGGAGAAGCAGAGTTCTTCCGGCACAACTAATACTCAAAATACAACCTCTACTACAACCACCAACACCACATCTACAACCAAGAAGTCAGAAACAACAAATGACACAGGTGCAGATTATTCTGTATCTGGCGGCGTATTAAATGGCTATAATGGTAACGGGGGCGCAATTAGCATACCTTCAACTGTTAACGGACAAAGCGTAACTGCTATTGGAACCAAGGCTTTTGAGGGCTCAAATATAACTTTAGTCAGCATTCCTTCGGGAGTCACCAAAATTGGTCAGATGTCTTTTTCTGATTGCTCAAGTTTGTCATCCGTTTCTTTACCTAACACCTTAACCAGTATCGGTGATTGTGCATTTGACGGATGCAGTTCATTGAATTCAATTACGATTCCCGACAGCGTCACAAGTATAGGCGACGACGCCTTTGACGGGTGTGATAATCTTACAATCAGATGTTCCGAGGGCTCGGCAGCTTATGAATATGCAGTCGAAAACTCTGTTGATTATGAATTGATATGAGAGGCGCCAATATGAAAAGAATAATATCACTCACTCTTGCAATTCTCATTTGCTTCGGAGCGCTTTCTTTTGCTCTGCCGGAGCTGAGTTTGAATGCCGATGCGGCGATTGATTTCAAGTGCGGAAATAACGCGACGTGGGACTACGACGTAAATACATATACTCTGACTATTTCGGGAACGGGAAGCACATATGATTTTAACTCCTCGTTCACCTCGGAAGTTCCATGGGCAAACTATAATGATGCTATAAAAACCGTCATTGTCGGCGAAGGGATTACCCGAATCGGGGAATATACTCTTTCATACTGCAAAAAAGCCCAAACGCTGAAACTGCCTTCAACCCTGAGATTTTTGGGGTTGTTGAGCAATTCTTTTTCATCAATAACAATACCTGCTAATAATGTATTAACCTTTATTTCCAGCACCGAGTATTATTATGAGCGTTCTTTGTGCAATACGCGTTGGTATTCTTCACAGGGCGGAGGTTTAGTTTATCTTGGAAAGTTCCTTGTCGGATATAAAGGCAGTATATCCGCGTCGCAGGGAGCAAATTATAAGATAACTCCCGGAACTTTGGGAATCGGTCCGAGTGCTTTCAAGGGGCAATCTAATCTGACAAATGTAATCTTTCCGGACAGCATAGAATATGTCAGCGGAAATGCTTTTGAGGATACTCCTTGGCTTGATAATCAGGAATACGGGCCTCTCTATATAGGAAAATGTTTTCACAAATATATAGGTGAATTCAGCTTGGATGATTGGGATTTTGTCATTCGGGAGGGAACCGTATCTATTTCAGAAAGAGCTGCATATCAAAAAGTGTCAAACAATTCGGTTACGATACCTGCAAGTGTTGAATATATCGGTTGGGATGCATTTGATCTCACCGATGTGAAAGATATTGTTTTTGAAGAGGGCTCAAAAGCCATATATATAGGAGTTTATGCATTTGCCTGTTCAAAACAAGTATCACAACAATCAAATATTTCTTTACCTGATATTCAATACATAGGTTCTTGGGCTTTTCACTGTCGTTATAAAGTGAACGGAGAAATATATCTCGGCAAAGATTTTGCTTATATAGGAAACAGCGGTTCTTTTAATTTCCGATTCATTATTTCTCAGGAGAATATGTTTTACTGTTCGGATGCGGACGGGACAGTATACAGCAAATCAAGAGATCTATTGGTCAGAGTTCCGGAAACAACAACATTCATTGTTCCGGACAGTGTTAAAATAATTGCTGAAGAAGCTTTTACAAGCGTCGAAAGTATAGTGTTGCCCAATGACTTGCAAAAAGTCCGAGGTTGGGCATTCAAAGGCTGCGGAGTCAAAACCATTGACTTTGGATATTCTTCACCCGAAGTTGAAAAATACGCTTTCAATCAAAGTAATCCTGATACCGTAATCGTTCGTTCGATGACTTTGAAATTTACGGGAACGTCAATCGGTAATACTGCATGGAATTCTAAATTTATTTTGAAATGTTATCCCAGTTCGGCAATTCAGGAATACTGTGAAGCAAACAATATTAACTACGATTATTTGCGCAATAATGATTTGATGCTGTATAGTCTGAATTCTGCAATCAATAATGCTGACATAGTTGACAGAACTTTATATACAAGCGAATCTCTCAGGCGCCTTGATAATGCACTGTCTCAAGTCGATTTGAGCAAAGTTGATCTCACCCAGGAACAGGTTGACGAGTGGACGAATGCGATAAATAACGCTCTCTCCGCTCTCGAGTATCTGCCTGCCGATTTCACTGCAATCAGTGAGGCGCTCGCAAGAGCAAATGCCGTAACCCGTTCGCTTTATACCGCGGATTCACTGCTTGCGCTTGATGCGCTCGTTCTGAGCGTCGACTACAGCGCAAATATTACACAGCAGGCGGCGGTAGATTCTCTTGCCGCGGATATTAATTCCGCTGTGGATTCTCTCATTTACAGAGAAGCAAATTATTCGGCAGTAAACGCTGCAATTTCCAGAGCGCTTGCCGTCAACCGCAATTATTATACCGAACAGTCGCTTGCAAATCTCAATTCCGCTCTGCAGAGCGTGGAATACGGGCTTGATATTACATATCAGAGCAAAGTCAATGCGTTTGCTTCAAGCATTGACCTCGCAATAAGCGCGCTTATCGCAAAAGCGGCGGATTATTCGGATGTAGAAACGGCAATTCAGAGGGCAAATTCAATAAACAGAGATTTCTTTACTGCCGAGAGCCTTGCGGATATAGATGAAGCCGTTGCCGCAGTCGATTATTCTCTGACATATGCAAATCAGCAGACTGTAGCGACCTACGCCGCGGCAATAAACAATGCCGTTGACAATCTTGTGTATCTGCCGGCTGACTATGGCGATGTAGATAGCGCGATTGCCGCAGCCGGAAATATTGACCGCATTCTGTGGAGCGCCGCTTCGCTTGCCAAACTCGACCAGGCGATAAACTCGGTTGACCGCAATCTGAATATCACTCAGCAGGCGACGGTCAATGCATATGCTCAGACGATAATGGATAAAATCCATTCGCTTGAATATGCGGCAGTCACTCTTCGCAACGATACTCACGGAATAATAGTCGGCGCGACGGCACGGGAGATTTATCCCACTACTTCCCTGACTGTGGAACAGCTTGACCCATCAAATATCGCGAGCGCCAATTTTGCAGTCGGCGGCAAGGTGAAAACCGCGCTGTATTATGATATTTCTCTGATTCGCAACAGCATAAAAGTTCAGCCGGACGGCGCAGTAACCGTTAAAATCAGAATCCCCGACGGCGTTTCACCTGAGAAATGCAAGGTTTATCATGTTACGGATGACCCCGTTGATCCGCTCGTAAAATTCACCTCATCGCTCGACGGTAACTATATTGTTTTTGAGACCGATCATTTCAGCGAATTTGCCGTGCTTGAGGTCGAGACGGTTCTTGAAGGAATCGTTATTTCTGATCCGCCGAAAAAATCGGTTTATGACAAAGGGGAAGTGTTCAGCCGAGACGGCATGGTTATTACTGCTTTCTTCAGCGACGGCAGAAGCAAAGTAATTGATGATTACGATGTTTCTGTTGACACAAATACGGCAGGCGCCCGTCCACTGAATATTTATTATACCTTTAACGGCATCACGAAATCGGTTTCAACGATCATAACTGTTGAGGATAATCTGTTACCTTCTGAGCCGGAAAATCCTCTCGGCAGGGATATTATTCTGAAAGTGCCATCCGATACAAAGATTGAATACAGAACAAAACTTACAATAACCGCTGAGGCGGAGAATCTGCCGGAAGGTAGTATGACGATTATTTCCGCCGGAGGCAAAACGCTGGCAAGAGGCAAAGGTCCGGTAAAATACTATGTCGGCGAGATAAAAGAATCTCAGACCTTTACGGTCAAAGTCGTTGACAAATCCGGCAACACTGTTACTGATTCAAACGGAAGGCCTGCAGCTGCTGAGTTTAAGGTAAATGTCAACAGTTCGTTTTTTGCAAGATTAATTGCGTTTTTCAAATCAATTTTCGGCTTGCTTCCCGAAACGGAAATCAAAGGATAAATCATTTAGCAACACTTCGATATTATTTATTGACAATCGGCTGTCGGTTTCCGACAGCCGATTGCTGTGTTCG
>CAMUZD010000139.1 GCA_947165115.1 uncultured Clostridia bacterium | reverse complement strand
CAACTAAGACTTTTAAACTGGGACGCAGATGCAACGAATTCAGCGACTCAGATATTCAAACAATTGTTGATGCTGTTAATAACGACTCTGAAATAAGCTTATTAGTAGATATTGACGAGTTGAGAAATAATGAATATTCATTAAACTTCGGCCGTTATGCTGAAAGGATACCCGATTTTGAAAATGGTGTCGCTTTCGAGAGCGTCATAAAATCTATCACACGTGGTGCCCCTTGCACTGCGCAGCAACTGGATGACTTAAATTCTGCAGAAGCGACTGATTGTCAGTATTTAATGCTTTCAAACATTAAAAACGGCATCATTGATGATGAGCTGCCGTATTTGACTCATATAGAACCTAAAAATAATAAATACTGCTTAAAGAACAACGACTTAATAATGTCTAAAAACGGTTATCCTTATAAGGTTGCTGTAGCAAGTGTCAAAGAAGGGCAAAAGATTCTCGCCAACGGTAATCTTTATATTATCGAACTTGATGAAGAGAAAGTTGACCCGTATTATTTGAAAGCGTTTTTTGAAAGCGATACGGGAATTGCTATTCTTAAAAGCATTACTGTAGGAGCGACAATACCCAATATCGGAGTGGATAAGCTTAAGAAGATTATTATTCCTCTTCCGGAACTTAAAAAACAAAGAGTTATTGCAGACAAATATAGGGCAACATTAGATGAAATCGAGTTGTATCGATTAAAGCTTAACAAAGCGACCAACCACCTCTCCCACATTTTTGATGAGGAAAGCGAGGGTTGACTTTGTTAGGTATAGAAGAGTTAAGCGAACTTGAAGAATTATTAAGAGCGGAAATCAACTCTAATTTAATTGAAATAATTACTCGACTCAATAGAACCGATAGGCTTGAGGAGCTTCTTGAGTTATTAGGTTTAGATTATTTACTCAAAAGCGATAATGGTTATCGAGTTTTTAAATCCGGTAAAATAATTATTATCGGCTATACGGATGTCAAGGCCGAAGTTCTTATGTCGGTGGCAAAGGCTCTCGGCATCGCAAAAGATAGGTTTGAATTCTATCTTGAATACGAAGATGCTAAGAAGTTTAATTTTAGAAATATTCAATGGCAGCCTTCATACAGTGCTGTATTAGTTGGGCCGATGCCACATAGCGGCGCTTCCAAAGGAGATTATAGCAGCGTGATTTCGGCGATAGAATCTGAAGAAGGTTATCCGCCTGTAATTCGTATGGGAAGCAATGCCCTGAAAATCACAAAAAGCGATTTCAAATGCAAACTGCAGGAAATGATTAGTGCAGGAATTATTAATTAGTTTTATTTGGAGGTAATAAGAATTGCTTACAGGAGAACTCAGAAATAAAGTTGACTCGATTTGGGATACTATATGGACCGGCGGAATAACCAGCCCGATTACCGTTCTTGAGCAGATAACCTATCTGATGTTTATGAAGCTGCTTGATGACAACCAGCTTAAGCAGGAAGCTAACGCCAATGCTCTCGGCGTTAAACTCACAAAAAAGGTTTTTGGTGAAGGTATTTGCGTAATCAGCGAGAATCCAAGAGTTGAAACCGATTATAATAATCTTCGCTGGAGCGTTTTTCATAATTTTGAGCCCGGCGCAATGCTCAGCAATATTCAGAATTATGTTTTCCCGTTTATAAAAACTATCGGTGAAGGCAAAGATACGGCGTTCAGCAGATATATGAAAGACACTGTCTTTCTTATTCCTACCGCTAAAGTTCTGGCAAAGGTTGTTGACGGTATCGACGCTCTTGATATGAACAACAAGGATATCATGGGCGATGTTTATGAATACCTTCTCGGCAAAATTGCAGCTGCCGGCGAAAACGGCCAGTTCAGAACTCCCCGTCATATTATCCATATGATGGTTGAGCTTATGAAGCCGCAGATGGATGACAAAATACTGGATCCGGCCATGGGCTCGGCAGGCTTTCTGCTTGACTGCGCCAACTATGTCAGCACACATTATGCCGCGGAACTTATGAAGAAAACAAATCAGGATTATTATAAATCTGAAATGTTCTCCGGCTTTGACACAGACCAGTCTATGCTTCGTATCGGCGCGATGAACATGATGCTTCACGGAGTCGAAAACCCCAACATCAAATATCAGGATTCTCTTTCAGGTGATAACGAGGCAAGGGAATGTTATACCCTCTGCCTTGCGAACCCGCCTTTTACAGGCAGCGTTTTCCAGGAAGAAATCAGCAAAGATATTCTTGCACTATGCAAAACAAGAAAAACAGAGCTTCTGTTCCTTGCTCTTTTCCTTCGCTCGCTTAAAGTCGGAGGAAGATGCGCTTCAATTGTTCCCGACGGTGTTCTTTTCGGTTCGTCAACAGCACACAAGTCAATCAGAAAAGAGCTTGTTGACAATCAGAAGCTTGTTGCAGTTATATCTATGCCTTCCCGTGTGTTCAAGCCCTATGCCGGAGTTTCTACAGCTATTCTTGTTTTCACTAAAACAAATTCAGGCGGCACTGATAAAGTTTGGTTTTATGATATGAAAGCGGATGGGTATTCGCTTGATGATAAGCGATCTCCTATTGAGCAAAATGACATTCCCGATATCATAGAACGCTTTAACAATCCTGCCGGCGAAGATGGCAGAGAACGAACCGAACAGAGTTTCTTTGTGCCTAAGCAGGAAATAGTTGATAACGATTACGACCTTTCAATCAACAAATATAAAAAGACCGAGTATGTCGCAGTGGAATATCCGCCGACAGAGGAAATAATAGCAAAACTTGAAGAACTTGAAACTGAAATCGGTAATGAGATGAAGGCACTGAAAAGCCTTCTCGGAATGTAGAACAAATTCGGATTTGTAGGGATGAGTATGGAATACAAGTTTTTGAAGGATGTTTGTTCTATTAATATGGGACAATCGCCTGACTCAAAGAGCTATAACGATATATCTGATGGTATTCCTTTTTTTCAAGGAAATGCTGATTTTGGGGAAAGATATCCAAATGTTAGAGTATGGTGTAACGCTCCGACTAAAATAGCAAATGCAGAGGATATATTAATATCTGTTAGAGCACCTATTGGAGCTTTGAATTATGCAAAAGAAAAATGTTGTATTGGAAGAGGACTTGCAGCTATAACGCCAAATAAAACAATGGTGTCTTCCGAGTTCATTTTTTGGCTACTTAAAGGAAAAAATGAAGAGCTAAATAGCAAAGGAACCGGAAGTACATTTAAAGCGATAAGCAAAAAGGTTCTTGAAGAAGTAAAGGTTCCTGATATTAGCTTAGAAATGCAGTCTGAATATGCATTGAACCTCGAGAAAACATATAAAATAATACAATTACGAACGCAACAACTCCAATCCCTCGATGACCTCATAAAAGCCCGATTTGTCGAGATGTTTGGAGAACCGATTGATAACCCTAAACAATGGAAAGTGAAAAGATTAAAAGAAATTTCAACACTAATTACAAACGGAAATACCCCAAAGGGAGGAAGCGAAAACTATGTGGATGACGGAATTATTTTTCTTAGAAGTCAGAATGTTTGGCGTAATAGAATAGACTTGTCTGATGTTGCTTACATTGATGAAGATACGCATCAAAAGATGAAGAAAAGTACCGTCAATTATAAAGATATTCTTATAACAAAAACTGGAAGAATAAATACAGAAAACAGTAGTTTAGGCAGAGCTGCTTTATATTTGGGTGGAAACGGCACCGCAAACATTAATGGACATGTTTATTTGGTTAGGTTAAACGATACAGTTGTTCCTGAATATGTTGTAACTATTCTAACTGGCGAAGCATATAGAAAGTATATTAGGAAAGTTTGTGTAGGCGGAATAGATAAAAGACAAATCAATTTAGATCAAGTTGAAGATTTTCCTATTATTATGCCTTCTAAAAAGCTTCAACAGGAATTCGCAGATTTTAAAACACAAATCGACAAATCAAAAGTTGTCGTGCAGAAGGCACTTGACGAAGCACAGCTTTTATTTGACAGTTTAATGCAGAAATATTTCGGCTGATATGTTATCATTTCCGTTGTATATCATACAGAAATGAGGTTTTACAATGGAAAACATTATCAGCGAAATCATCAACGAAATGGCGGACTGCCTGAGCATTGAACAGCAGAAAAAGCTTCAGCAGGTTTTGGTTAAAAAGCTTGCGCTGAACAAACCGCAACCGGAAACAGTTACCAATGAACAATACAGGCGCATGTTTCTTGACGCAAAGAAAATCGAGGGCTGCTCAGAAAGAACAATCAAATATTATGATACAACGCTCATCACGTTTTTTGAATCTGTAACTCAGCCCGTCAGGCAGATTTCGACCGAGGCAATCCGCGGCTATCTTGCCGCTTATCAGGGCAGAAACAACTGCGGCAATTCCACCGTTGACAATATTCGGCGAAATCTTTCAAGTTTCTTTTCCTGGCTTGAGGAAGAGGATCATATTTTGAAAAGTCCGATGCGGCGTATTCACAAAATCAAGACAAAAAAGCAGGTCAAAGAAATTATTACAGATGAAATGATTGAACTTCTCAGGGATAACTGTCGATGCTCCCGCGACCTTGCGATGATTGATTTGCTTTATTCAACCGGCATCAGAGTCGGAGAGCTTGTGAATCTGAATATTTCGGATATCAATTTTGAAGAACGTGAGTGCGTTGTTTTCGGCAAGGGCGACAAGGAACGCAGAGTATATTTTGACGCAAAAGCAAAGCTACATCTCATAGCTTATCTTGCCGGGCGGCATGATGATAACCCTGCGCTGTTTGTTACGCTGGATTCACCGCACAACCGCCTGAAAATCAGCGGAGTTGAAATACGCATTCGCGAACTCGGCAGGCGGATGAACATAGAGAAGATTCACCCCCATAAATTCAGGCGAACAATGGCAACCCGCGCCATTGACAAGGGTATGCCGATAGAGCAGGTGCAGAAAATCCTCGGTCATTCGCAGATTGACACCACAATGCAATACGCGATTGTTAACCAGAATAATGTAAAAACAGCGCACAGAAAGTATATAGCGTGAGAGTGATAAAATGAGCAACAGAGACAATCCCCGCAAAGGTGCGGAATTTCAGAAAAGAACTGCTGAATTCTTAACACAAAAATTCAAGAAAGAATTCATTTTGGAAAAGAAAATAGCCATCGGTTTTGGTTCGGAAGAAAAGAAGGAACATAAATTTGACCTTGTATCGGCTGACGGTTCAATAGCCGTTGAGTGCAAAAGATATACATGGACCGAAACGGGCAATGTTCCGAGCGCAAAAATGGGGTTTTGCAACGAAGCGGCGTTTTATCTATCATTTCTCCCCGACAGCGTTGACAAGTATATCGTTATGCTTGAATCAAGTCATCCGAAACACGATGAAACTCTGGCGGAGTATTATTACAGAATGAACCGCCACCTGCTTGGTGATATCAAAGTTGCTGAATTCAATC
>CAMUZD010000138.1 GCA_947165115.1 uncultured Clostridia bacterium | reverse complement strand
GTCGTTGGGACGAATTTCGACCTTCCTGTGATCCGAGAACGCCATTCTCGTGAGCGCGGACATCGGTTCGCCCTGGCTGCCGGTGGTAATTACAACAAGCTGCTCGGGCTGATAGCGGTTGATAAGATCCGCATTTATCAGCACTCCCTCGGGAACCGTAAGATATCCGAGAGTAGAGGAAATATTTACGACATTCTCGAGAGACCTGCCGACGAGCGCAACCTTTCTCCCGAGAGAATGGGCCACATTTATAATCTGCTGAACGCAATAATTCTGTTCTTGCCTGCGCGTCTGAAAAGAATCTCAAAGCTTTCGCCGACCTTGCGCTCGCTTTCGGTGAAGCCGGGACGCTCGGCGTTTGTGCTGTCGGAAAGAAGGGCGAGAACACCGTTATTGCCTATCTGGGCAAATCTCGCGATATCTATCATGCCGCCGTCAATTGGGGTGCTGTCAATCTTGAAATCGCCTGTCTGGACAACGGTTCCCGCGCCGCAGGTAACGGCAAGACCGATGGCATCGGGGATTGAATGATTGACGTGAATCATTTCGACCGAGAAACCGCCGAGTCTGATTGTGTCGCCGGGTCTTACTTCGTTAAGCTCCGAGCTTGAAAGCAGATTATGCTCCCTGAGCTTGCCCTGAATCAGACCTACTGTAAGTCTGGTGGCGTAGACGGGAATTTTGCATGACTTGAGAAGATAAGCGAGGCCGCCGATATGATCCTCGTGGCCGTGGGTAATGATAATGCCTCTGACTCTATCGATATTCTTCTCGACATAAGTAAAATCGGGAATAACCATATCAACGCCGAACATATCGGGTTCCGGGAATGCGAGGCCGCAGTCAACGATAATGATATCGTCCTTATACTCATAGAGAGTCATGTTTTTGCCGACTTCGTTAATACCGCCGAGAAAAGCAATTCTGAGCGGAGTCGCCGGACTTTTCTTCTGACCGCCCTGCTTTTTTCTCTTTGCCTGAGCCGGCACATCTGCCTTGGACTTTCTCTGAGGTTTATTCTGATTAAGCTTGATTTCTCCGCTCTTGACAGGCTGAGCGCGTTTGACTTTTTTACCTGCCTTTGAATTGAGATTAGTCTGCGGCTTATTCTGCTTTGCCGCTTTTGCGTTTTTGGATTTAGCGGGGATTTCCGCAGCCTTGGGCTGCTTTTTTCCCTGCTTATTGTTGCTTTTTGATTTTTTACTGTCTGATTTCAGAGCATTGACAGATGCCCTGAGCTCATCAATCTGATTTTTCTTTGCCATATTTCTCCTGTTATTTCAAAAATTCTTTAACGTTGTTTTCGTAATGACCGGTATCCTGAAAACCGGTCTGAGTCTGCTGATTCTCTCCCCATTTACGTTTGATTTCATCAAATGAATCCGATTTGATTTTTGCTCTCTCGAATCCGTCTTTGCTTCCCATAAGGCACCAGTCGCTGCTCCACATTAGGTGGCCGGTTGCTTTATAGGTCCAGAGCATCCAGTTGAAATCGTATTTCTCCATAGTGGTGAAGCAGTTTTTCCAGGTTGTAGTTTTATGCGGATAGAATTCGCCCATAATCATCGGAGTATCCGCAAAATAGATTCTGGTAAGGAATACAAATAAGTTGAATATGAAATCGGAATTCTGATAGAAATGAACCTGATAGACTACATTGCTCCAGCCTTTGAGCGCCTTATGAGGCAGAGCAAACATAGTCCAGATGCACTCCATGGTGATAATATGATCGGGATCCGCTTTGCGCACCGTATCATATAAACGGGTATAGATGAATTCATTATTCTTTCTTCTGTCAAGCTCGGTGCAGTTGACATCGCACATAGGCTCGTTGAGAAGGTCATACATAGCGACTGCGGGATTGCCTTTATATCTCGATGCAATAGCAGTCCACAGCTCGTCGGTAAGTTCTCTGTATCTTTCACCCTGCTCGGTATCGGCGAAAAGTCCGCATGATGTTCCCTTGCCCGAATGGGGAGCATCGCTCTGATATCCGACTGCGCCGTGCATATCGAGAATTACATACAATCCTCTTTCAGAGCACTCTTCGACAGCCCGGTCAAGTCTTGAGAAATCCCATTCACCGTTTTCATCGAGTATTTTCGTTCCGTTATCATCATAATAGAAGTTTCTGAACCAGAACGGAATTCTCACGCAGTTGAATCCCATTGACTTAATATTGTCAAAATCATATTCGGTAATGGTGTTATCATAATAAGTATTGAGAAGCTCATAAGCTTTCTCTGTGCCGAATCTCTCTTCGAGAGTATTGATAACCTCAAAGTTATCCGAAACCTCTTCATAGGGGCAGAGCCAATCCTCAAAGACGAGCCAGGCGCCGAGATTCACTCCGCGAAGGATAACCCTCTCGCCTTTCGCATTATAAAGATACTTGCCCTTTGTGCTCAGAAAATCGGAAGAATCGAATGCCGCGGATGAAGAATCATTATCATCTGAATTCACCGAATAAGCCGCAGGCAAACCGGCCGAGACAATCACTGCCGCCGCAAGAATTATAGCTAAAACTGACTTAATGCCCTTCATCGGCACACACTCCCTTATTATAATAATATATAATAACACCTGAGTGCGCATTTGTCAATTTAATTGTTGCCATATAAAAAGCTATGTGATAAAATATGTTTGTATATGAAAGGGTTGATTTTATGAAAAAAAGTATTTGCAAGATTCTGTCAACCACTCTGGCTGCAATAATCGTATTTTCGTGCGCCGGATTGTGCTTCACGGCTTTTTCCCAGAGTGATTATTCAGTCGGCGATACGGTTACATTCGGCAGTTATCCTCAGGCCGAGGTTAAAGATTCCGAAACCGTTTCGGCTCTCAATGCGATGCTTTCCGATGATGATTTTGTCGATATGAATTATTATATCGGAACCGGTTCAATCGGCACCGAACAGCAGGTCAGCTACTATTATTATGCAGACAAGGTGCTGAACGGCGAGAAATACAGAGCGATAAAATTCACTCAATACAGACCGACTACCACTTATGCCGCCTGCCCTTCCGACAGTTCAAATACCTTTACTGCCAGAGGATATTACAAAAACGAAGTCTACTGGTTCAGATATGAGCCGATTGAGTGGAAAGTGCTTGATCCCGATGCCGGTTTGATTATAACAGAAAAGTTAATTGATGCGCAGCCATATCATAATACTCACGACGCAATCTCAGATCTTGCGCAGAGCACAATAAAAGCATTCCTCAATGATAGTTTTTATAACACCGCTTTCGGTGAATATGAAAAATCAGCGATTACCTCCACAGGAGATAGAGTAAACCTTCTTACTCAGGAGCAGGCTCTCAATGAAGATTACGGTTTCATAGATAACGATTCAAGAATCGCCGCAGTAACCGATTACGGAACAATAGGAGGATATGTAGTCAGCACGGCAGACTCAATTCAATCTTCAAACTGGCTTCTGAAAGATATCTATAATGAAAGGAACGTCCGGTGCATCTACTTTTTCGGTTCGGTCAACACCTGCGATATCAATGCGGTAAGAGCCGTCCGTCCGGTCACTTATATTGATCTTTCAAAAGCAGACAAATTCACAATAACTTATAAATTCAACGGCAGCATATTAAAAACCGATGAATACGAAGCAGGAGAGACAATAACTGCATATACTCCCGAAATTGCAGGTTATACTTTCAGCAGCTGGGATGTTGATATTCCGGAAACTATGCCCGCTCACAATATTGAAACAAATGCGCTGACACAGATTAAAAGCTATAAACTGACGCTTAATGCGAACGGCGGAAAGTTTGCCGACAGCAGCGAATTAAAAGATACTCTGGTCGCTTATAATTCCGCAATCATTCCCGAAGAACCGACAAGGCAGGGCTACAATTTCGGAGGATGGGGCGATATACCCGACAGAATGCCTGCCGAAGATCTTACACTCACGGCAAGCTGGACAGAACGCGACGACACGCCGTATAAAATAACGATTTATAAAGAAAATCTCAACGGCAGATACGATACCCAAACGCAGACAGAATACGGGAGGACCAATTCAGAGGCCTCCTTTACTCCCGGAGAATATGAAGGATATGTGTTTGACAGCGAGAAGAGCATTCTGAGCGGAAGTATTTCGGCAGAAGGAACAACCGAACTTAAAGCTTATTATAATCTCAAGACTTATGAGGTTACTTTCAATTTCAACTGCGAAGCGGAGAATATAACTGAAACATTCAAACACGGTCAAAGCATCAGCGCACCCGTTATTCCGACTCGCACCGGGTATGCAGGAAAATGGGATAAGGATATTCCCGAAACCTGCACTGCAGATGAAATATACAATGTAATCTGGCTCGAAAACAGCTACCAGATTTCATTCGACACAGACGGCGGAAGCAATATAAACAACGCGGTTTACGCATACGGCGCCGAAGTCGTGAAACCTGCCGACCCTGTAAAAGAAGGTTATACATTCATCGGCTGGGATAAAGAATTCCCCGAAACAATGCCTGCAGAAAATCTTGAATTCAAAGCCCTCTGGCAGGTAAACACTTACACTGTTACATGGATTGCAAATGATGAAACGAAAAAGGAAACATACGCTTTCGGCGAAAAGCTGAGAGAACCTATTGTAATAGAAAACGACGGATATTCATTCACCGGCTGGGATAAGCCTGTTCCCGATACCATGCCTGCAAAGAATCTTGAATTTACTGCGCAGTTTACCGCAAATGAATACAGCGTAACATGGATAGCAGGCGAAAACATTCTCAAGAAAGAAACATACAGATACGGCGAAACAATCAACGAACCTGCGGTGCCTCAGATAGCGGGATACACATTTGCCTGGAATAATCATGCCGATACAATGCCGGCAAAGGATATTACTATAACGGGTAAATACACCGAAACATCAACCACGCCAGTAAAACCCGTTATTACAATCATCAACTATAAGAGCGTAATTAAAGTTGATTACAAGACTACAATAACATTCCGCTCAAATGTCAGCAATTCGGCAGGCAAGCCCGTTCAATGGTATGTAAACAACGAACTGAAAGGAACCGGCGACACATTTACATATAATCAGGCAAAAGACACATTCAATATAAGATGCGCGACCGCCGATTCAGAAGGAAACGCAATAACAAGCGAAACGGAGCTCGTTAAAGTCAAAACAGATTTCTGGAGCAAAATAGTGGCATTCTTCAGAATGCTTTTCAGACGGCTTCCCGAAATCACACAGTAAAGCAAAAAGCCATCGGTCAATTCCGATGGCTTTGATTATTCTGTTATTACTGAAACCTTTCAACCATATCGGCAAAGGCGTCGGCTATGGCCTGCTGGCTGTAATAGCCCATTGAATTGGTTTCGTGATAATGATTCAGACCGTTTTTGTCCTTTGTTCCGTTTAGGAAAGGCTGGGTTTTATTGAGAATAAAGTCGTTGGGAGGAACAACAT
>CAMUZD010000137.1 GCA_947165115.1 uncultured Clostridia bacterium | reverse complement strand
ATCACGCCGTGAAGGGCGAGCGGAACGGTCGGCCACTGATACTTTTTGATTCCGCCGTAGTAATGAGTCTTGAAATATCCGAGCTCCTCATCCTCATAGAGCGGATTGGGCTTGAGGTCGAGGCGCGGGGAATCTATATGCGCGGCAACGATTTTTGTGCCGGCGGAAATGCTCTTTTTGCCGAATGTTGTGAGAATGAGCGATTTATTGTGAACATCATAATAAACCTTGTCGCCCGCTTTGTATTTACCCTTAGGATTGAATTCCTTATATCCCTTGCTTATCGCGAGCGCCTTGACGAAAGCGTTGGCTTCCCTCTCCGTGCGGCAGGCATTGAGAAAGTCAATATAACCGTCGCAGAATTTCTCCGCCTTGGCTATCTCTTTATCGTCGCATACATAATACGCGTTCTGCGGTGTGTAGAAAAGTTCCTCCTTGAGAATCTCTTCCTGTGTCTTTTTGCTCATAATAATTCCTCCCTTGCGATTTTTACCGTCTTATCACGGGTATCGTCAATATCCGAGTTGCGGATAATAATATCTGATTTTGAAACGTAGTATTCTTCGCTCCTCTGCGCTTTTATACGCTCGAGTGCCTTCTCCCGGCTTATGCCGTCGCGCAGCATAATTCTCTCAAGCCTCGCCTCTTCGTCCGCCGTCACGCAGATAATCTTTCTGCAAAGGCAGGTAAGCGGGCTCTCGAATAACACAGGCGCGTCAATAACCGCCGCCTTCGCTCCCGATTTCTCTGCCGCGTGAATCTCTTCAACGGTCAGCCGCGTGATTTCGGGATGAGTTGCCGAATTGAGAATTTTCGTATTTTCATCGCTCGCAAACGCTCTTGAAGCGAGCAGTGCTCTGTCGAGCTTCCCGTCGAAAACAATATCTTCGCCGAAGGCATCTTTGAGTGCGCTCAGCACTTCGGGACTCTCGACGGCTTTTCTTGCGAGTGAATCGGTATCGATTATGCAGAAGCCGTATTTTGCGAGCTCTTCTCCGACAATGCTCTTGCCCGCGCCGGTCTGGCCGGTCAACCCGTAAACGGGAATATCAAAATCAAGGTCGATAATACGGAATGCGGCGGAGCGGATGAGGCGGTTGAATACCGCGAGCCCAACGCCTTTTATTGACGGGCATCTGACAAATGCCTTTTTATATCCCTTCGCGTCAACCTCGCGCAGGACCTCAAAGATATTGTGCGCCTGAATCAGGCTGTCCTTCGCCCTGCCGTATTCGATATATTCATCGAAGTTTTTTCCCTCGCCCTCGAAGCAGACCGCGCAGATTGATTCGTTATGAGCTTTCAGAAA
Source organism: uncultured Clostridia bacterium (assembly GCA_947165115.1). Lineage (GTDB taxonomy): Bacteria > Bacillota > Clostridia > Oscillospirales > Acutalibacteraceae > CAG-177. The sequence goes on along the minus strand of CAMUZD010000137.1, from coordinate 4,160 downwards.
TTTTTCATATCTTTCAAAACTGCCTTTAATCAGCGTTACCTGCGCCTTCGGGGCATAGTGCTTGTATTTCATGCCGGGTGAATGCGCCTTTTCGCCCTCCGCGAGTTTCTCATAGACCGCGTGGGAAATCTCGATTTTCCCGAGCACCTCTTCAAGTTCTTCGGGAGTTACTCCGCCGGGTCTGAGCAGAGTCGGGGGCTCGGTCGCGAGCGTGATAACCGTCGATTCCACGCCGACCTCGCATTCGCCGCCGTCAACCACCGCGTCAATCCTGCCGTCGAGATCCTCTTTCACGTGCTCCGCCCTGGTCGGGCTCGGTCTGCCCGAAGCGTTGGCGCTCGGAGCTGCCAGCGGAAAACCGCACGCCTTTATGATTTCCCTCGCGGCGGGATGCGAGGGCATACGGATTGCGACCGTATCGAGCCCCGCTGAAACCGCGTCGGGAACAAGCGCCGATTTTTTCATAATCACCGTCAGCGGACCGGGCCAGAATCTCTCCGCAAGCGCGGGAAGACGCTCATCGACCTTCTCAACGAGAGGCGGTATTTCATCGAGCGACTGCACGTGGACAATCAGCGGATTATCCTGCGGTCTGCCCTTCGCCGCGAATATCTTTGCGACCGCCTCAGGATTGAGAGCGTTTGCAGCGAGCCCGTAAACCGTCTCGGTGGGTATCGCGACTGTACCGCCGTCTTTCAGTATCCCGGCGGCAATCGACGGTGTATTCTCATTTTCGGATTTCAGATAAAGTGTTTTCATTGTGAACTGCTTTTAAGTTTCTCCGCTGTATCCGCGGTAATCAGCGCGTCGATAATCTCATCGAGGTCACCGTTGATTATCGCTTCGATTTTATAAAGGGTAAGATTTATGCGGTGGTCGCTGACTCTGCCCTGGGGGAAATTATAGGTGCGTATTCTCTCGCTCCTGTCTCCCGTTCCGACCTGGGCCCGTCTCTCGCCCGCAATCGCGCTCTGCTGTTTCTCCATCTCCATTTCGAGAATCTTCGAACGCAGGACCTTCATCGCCTTGTCTTTGTTCTTATACTGGCTTCGCTCATCCTGACATTCTACAACCGTGCCTGTCGGCAGATGCGTTATGCGGATGGCGCTCTCCGTTTTATTGATATGCTGACCGCCCGCTCCGCTTGAGCGGAAGGTATCTATCTGCAGGTCGGCGGGATTTATCTCGATATCGACATCCTCCGCCTCGGGAAGCACGGCGACAGTCGCAGTCGAGGTCTGGATTCTGCCCTGACTCTCGGTCTCGGGCACACGCTGGACTCTGTGGACTCCGCTCTCGAATTTGAGGCGGGAATAAGCTCCCTCGCCCTCAATCATGAAGCTGACTTCCTTGAAGCCGCCGAGCTCTGTCGCGTTTTCGTTGACGATTTCGCATTTCCACCCGCGCGCCTGGGCATACATTGAATACATTCTGAAGAGAACGCCCGCAAAGAGCGAGGCCTCCTCGCCGCCCGCGCCGGCGCGAATTTCGACCACGACGTTTCTGTCATCATTCGGGTCGCGCGGGAGCAGAAGCACTTTGAGCTCTTCGGCGCAGACTTCAAGCTCCTCCTTGGCGCTCTCGAATTCCTCTCGCACCATCTCCTTGAAATCGGGCTCGAGTCCGCCCTCGTCAAGCAGCTCCTTTGCCTCCTGCATTGAGGATTCAATCTTTTTGTATTCCCTGAATTTCTCAACGACGGGAGTCAGCGTCTTGAGCTCCTGCATTATTTTTTTGTATTCTTCGATATCGGAGGCGATGTCGCTGTCGCACAATCTCTCATTGAGCTGTTCGAAGCGCTTCTCGACCTCTCTCAACTTGTCAAGCATCTTCGTCACGCATAACTTTCCTGATATTCTTCTGAGCCTTTATGCGCTCAATCATAATCTCCCTGCCGCATTCGGCGCATTTAAGACGCAGGTCGGCGCCCGTTCGCAGGACGATGAAAACATTGTTGCCGCAGGGATGCGGTTTTTTCATAAGGAGTCTGTCTCCGAGTTTAATATCCATAAATCAATCCGTAAAATGCTGAACCCAGCAGAGATTCTTGGTCGGGTCCGCCTCGGCGGCGACACCGATTCCGATATATTTGAAATCGGGTTTCATAATATTGTCATAGTGGGTCTGCGATGCCTTCCACGCGGCGCAAACATCGGCGGCCGAGCTGTAATACCAGCCGAGATTCTCGCCCGCGAGACCGGTCGTAATGCCGTTTTCCTTAAAAATCGAGGTATAGCTCTTGAGGTTGGGTCTGTAATGGGAATGCTTGCCGCTCCAAGCGACCTCCTCCGCCCTGACATTCGCCTGGGTGCAGAGCTTTTCGCTGAGCTGGAGGGGTCTGAGTCCCTTCTCGGCTCTCATCTGATTGGTAAGGCGCAGAACCTCATTGATATATGCCGCGTAGGTCTGTCTGTTCTTCTGCGCGGCGGGGAGAAGCTGGCTGTAGGTTGCCGAATAGGTGCTTCTGTCATAGGTTCTGCCCGTCTCCTCCTCCTTGAGCACATACTTCTTGCCCTCGGAATTGAAGCCGTAATAAATCGTAACATGGCGGTGAAGGTCAACGCCGTATTTGAGATCGCTCGTATATGTCTTGTTTTCGGTCACAACCCTGCCGGTATAGCCTCCGAAATTGCCCGAGGCAGTCGTCTGCTTCGCGGTTGTGCTCGCCTTGGTTGTTGACGGCTTGGCGGTCGTGCTCGCCTTGGTCGTGCTTGCTCTTGTTGTCGTTGTTCTCGGCGGTCTTGTCGTGGTAGTCCTCGAGGTTCTCGAATATTTTGTTATATCCGATGTGATTTTCTCGGATGTTGTCCTGAGCGCGGTAGTCGCCGTTTCAATTATTTCGGATATCCCGCCCGCGGTTGTTTTCGCGGGGGAAGCGTCAGTTTCGGTGACACCCGGTCTGACGGATTCGCTCTGCGTGGTTTTTTCCGCTTCCGCAGTCTTCTCCGTCTCCGCTTCGCTTTCACTCTCCCGCGTCAACGAGGAGGGCTCGGCCGTTGTATCCTTTTTGCCGAAGTCGAAATCTCCGGTTATTTTCGGCAGGCCGCATGATGCAAGGGAAAGGAGCATCAGTATCACGGCGGCAGCTGCCGCTATTCTGCTTTTCATTCAATACACCTCGATTACCATTTACAATTCGGGCATCTGTTCTTTGCAAATGCCGCTCTGAATTCGGGATAGCAGCCGCATTTGAGGCAGGTGCCGTCCGCGAGAAATTCACACCCGGCGCATATGCCGAGGCGCTCTTCATATATTTCGCTCTTCGCTCTTTCTTTTTCGGAAAGCTTTCCGATTCTTATCCTGATATCTTCAAGCACATCGCCGCGCCCGCTCTCAAAAAGCAGGCATCTGCGGCAGACTCTCTCTTCCGTCATCTTCTGATTGTGAATTTAACAACCGAGCAGGCGGGGATTTCGGCCGTGAAGCCGTCGGCGGTCTTTGTGAAGCCGTCGAATTTTTCGGTTCTGACAACGCCCTTATTATCGAAGGAATTATAGGCATCGATTTTGCCGGTGAGAATCTCGGCCTCGATTTCACCGACCTCGCTGTCGGCAACCTGACATTTGATCTGCGCGGGAGCGTCGGCGCTTGTATTAGCGATTGTTGAATAAATGACTCCGTTTTCATCGATTGAAGCGCTCTCGACAAGCTGAGGAAGCTTATCCTCATCGGTGCCGACTTCATCGCTCGTCAGGAACGAACCGAGCAGGGTATTCTGCTGATGATCTCTGAACATCTTGAAAACATAATAGGTCGGGGTAAGGACCATATCCGCGCCGTCGGTCAGGGCAACGGACTGGAGCACATTGATTGTCTGCGCTATGTTGCACATTCTGATTCTGTCGGAATGCTTATTGAATATATTGAGATTGAGCGCCGCGACAATTGCGTCGCGCAGTGTATTCTGCTGATAGAGGAAGCCGGGATTCGTACCGGGCTCGACATCGTGCCAGGTGCCCCATTCGTCAATTACAAGCTGAACCCTCTTTGAAGGATCGTGCCTGTTCATTATTTCAAGATGGCGGCGGATAATCTCATCGATATGGTACGCCTTGCGAAGGGTCTTATAGTATTCCTCGGTTGAAAATTCGAGCGCGCTGCCCTTGCGGCCCCATTCGTGGGTAACGGTATAATAGTGAAGGGCGAGGCCGTCCATCATC
>CAMUZD010000136.1 GCA_947165115.1 uncultured Clostridia bacterium | reverse complement strand
CTCCCGTAATCTTGGTCCTCGTGGTCTGCGGTTTCTTTGTGACGATGGCGACCTTGCTGCCGAGAATTCTGTTGAGCAGCGAGGATTTACCCACATTCGGGCAGCCCACTATCGCCGTAAATACAGTCTTAGTCATCCTGCTTATTCTCCGTTTTCATTTGCTGCTCATTGCCCTGCCTCTTTTTACCGTGAAAGATGAAGAAAAGAGACAGGATAATGCTTAAAATCAAAATTGCAAAAACCCATAAATGAGTTTTGTAGTATTCAAACATTGCCCTGAATGCTTCGGGCTGCCACATGATTATTATTCCGCACACAACCGACGCGATAGCGGCAATCAGCACAGCACCCGCCGCCGTATCCTTGGCGACGCGCGCAAGCTCAGTGATTTCCTTCGACGTCTGATCGACTGCCCTCTCTATCGCGGTATTGACCGCCTCGAGCGACATAACGAGAGCGCACAGAGCAATCAGCACGGCAAACTCGGTTTTATTTATTTCAAAGAAATCAAACACTGTCAGAAAGCCGAACATATAAACCGTGAAAGTCAGATGAATGCGCATATTGCGCTCTTTCGCCAGGCAGTAGGCGATTCCCCTGCCCGCATATACAAATCCTTTGAGAAAACTTTTCACTGTCAATTCCCCATATAGTAAGTTTCGTTTCTTTTGAGGCCGAGCTTAGTCAGCACGGTCTCTTCCTTTTCTCTCATCCTGACCTCCTCGAGCCCGCCGTTGACATGGTCGTAGCCGAGCAGGTGAAGCATCGAGTGGACTGTGAGAAAACCGATTTCACGCTGGAGAGAGTGGCCGTATTCCTCAGCCTGAGCCTCGGCGTGGTCTATGGAAATGACTATATCACCGAGAATCTTCGCGCCCGTATCATGATTGATATCATATTCGCCGTTTTCGCCGAGCGGGAACGAGAGAACATCGGTCGATTTATCAATATCCCTGTATTGTTTATTGAGCTCGCGGATATGAACGTCATCGGTAAAAGTGACGCTGACCTCTGCCGGACCGTCAAAAAGCTCATTTATCAGAACCGCTGTGCAGCAGCGCCTCACGAGCATTCTCACGCCCGTGGGAACGATGACATTATCATCTTTTGAAATAATGACTCTGACCTTGGAATTCATTTTTTCCTCTTCTCCTCCTCGACTCTGTCATAGGCCTTGATAATATCCTGAACAAGGCGGTGGCGGACTACATCTTTTTCGCTGAATCTGGTAATGCCTATACCTTCGATATTCTTAAGAATCGCGAGAGCCTCCTTGAGGCCCGATTTCTTACCGTCCGGCAGGTCAATCTGGGTAATATCACCCGTGACGACCATTTTTGAATTGAAGCCGAGACGCGTCAGGAACATTTTCATCTGCTCGCTCGTTGTATTCTGCGCCTCGTCAAGGATAATGAAGCTGTCGTCAAGGGTGCGGCCTCTCATATAGGCGAGCGGGGCGACTTCGATATCTCCTCTCTCCTGATGCTTCTGAAAGCTCTCCGCTCCGAGCATATCAAAGAGAGCGTCATAGAGCGGTCGCAGATAAGGGTCAACCTTCTGCTGTAAATCTCCGGGAAGGAAGCCGAGCTTCTCGCCGGCTTCGACAGCGGGGCGCGTAAGGATGATTCTGTTTACCTCCTTCGCCCTGAAAGCGGTGACCGCCATGGCAACCGCGAGATAGGTCTTGCCCGTGCCCGCAGGCCCTACGCCGAGAGTTACGGTATTGCTGCGGATATTCTCAATATATCTTTTCTGCCCGAGTGTCTTCTGCTTAATAGGCTTGCCTTTCGCGGAAATGCAGACGCAGTCGGCCGTCATCTTTTCCAGCTTATCATCATTACCCTCTTTTACGAGCGCTATGACGTAGCGGACATTCTGATCGCTCAGCGATTCGCCGCGGTTGATGAGAGTCAGCAGACCGTTTATAGCCCTGATGCCGAGCCCGACATTCTCCGCCTCGCCGGTGACCTTGAGCTCCGAGCCGCGGCTGATTACATTCACCGAGAATTCCTTCTCAATAAGCTTTATATTCTCATCAAACGAGCCGAAGAGCGAAACCGCCTGCTCCATTCTGTCAACATTTATAATCTGCTCAAACATACCTTTCCCCCGATTATAATTATTCAGTATGTATTATAACTCAAATGCGCCGTAATGTCTATATTCTTATAAAGTTTATTTTATTTATATTGACATTTACTTCTATAAACAGTAAAATTATAATGAGTAAATTTGTGCTTGCGAGGACAATGATATGAACGAAAATCTGACCGATATTATGCGGTATTCGCTGCCGATACTCGCGATAATAATTCTCGCGCTCTGCGTTATGGCCCTGCTTCGGCGCAGAAGCCCCTCGCTCGGGAATGTGCAGCTGATAAACACCGTCAATGCGGATAACTATATGATTACGAGCAGGGAGACTTCCATAGGCAGTTTCAAGGACTGCGATATTATTCTCAATTACCCTACCATTTCTAGGCATCACGCCGTCATTTCCTGCGGCAGGGACGCCTGGTATATAAAACCGATTACAAAGGACGACATCGTTCTGGTAAACGGCGGACGGATTGAAAAGCAGACCGTAATCACAGCGGGCGACAAGATAACACTCGGCAAAATCGATTTGCTGTTTGTAAGATAACGGAGGCAGCTATGGCTAAAAGAAGAAAGAAAAACAGAGCGGCTCTGCCGGTCGGAATAATCGTAATCATTTTTGCGCTTATAGGGCTTATCGCCGTAATCGGCGCGACTGTGAGATTCATAAAAGCAAAGGCGGATGACACTGCCGCTAAGGCAAGATACGAAGAGATGCTCAAGCCCGTTGTCATGTTTGACCCCGACCCGTTTGACGACCTGACTCAGGCGAATAAATCGCAGCTTCTCTACAGCGCGATATGGTCGCTTCTCAGCGACGAGGCGGGAATGAGCAAATATCCGTATTCACAGGGCGAAACCATAGGTATCCTCGTGCCTCAAGCGGATATCGAGAAGGCGTTCACCGGTCTTTACGGAAATGAAATCGACCTTGCCTCCCTGCATTCATCAATAGACATGAGCGGATACGATATCACCTATGATGCGGCGCAGAAGAGCTATATTCTCCCGATTACGGGCGTTGAAGCGATTTACACGCCGCAGGTAATAGGCATCGACAAGCAGGGCACAAGCGTTATTCTCAATGTCGGCTACATAGCGAACAAGGCATGGGCTGATATCAACGGCGGTGAATATACCTCACCCGAGCCCGATAAATATATGAAGATAACCCTGCGCGAGAGAAACGGCGATATATATGTCGCTTCAATTCAGGCGGCGGATAATCAGGAGATAGCAAAGCAGCTCAAATCGACGACTCAGGTCGTGACCGAGCCGACGACAATCAAAGAGGATACGACCGTTCCCGAGGAAATCACGGATGAGGTCACCGATGAATCCGAAAGCGAAACCGAGCTTCAGACCGATGAATACGGCAACCCCGTGACAGAAGAAAGCACCGAAAACTCATCGGATATTACAAATGAAAGCTCAACGGATACCGAAACCACGACTTCTTATTACGGTTTTTAACTGACCGGAAGGAAATATAATGGATTATTTTGAAAGAAACTCAAAGGCGCTTGAATTTGACAAGGTGCTCGAAAGGCTTGCTGAATTCACGGGCTGTGAGGATGCGAGATACGAGGCGCTTCATCTGAAACCCGAAACGGATATCAATCTCGCGAAGGCGCTTCTCGCCTCTACCCTCGACGCGCATACCCTGCTCGCGAGATTCGGCGGTCCTTCATTCGGCGGACTGAAAAACGTAAATAACGCCCTTGCCAGAGCAGCCGCGGGAAGCGTTCTCAACACACGTGAACTGCTCGACATAGGCGAGGTTCTTCGCGTCATCCGCTCACTTTCGCAGTGGAGAGCATTGAATTCGGGGGTTGCAAGCTCCCTTGATACGCTTTTCAACGCGCTGACACCTAACAAGTTCCTCGAGAGCGCTATTTTTACGGCAATCACAGCAGAGGATGAAATAGCCGATAAGGCTTCTCCCCTGCTTGCGGATATCAGAAGAAAAATCAGGATTCAGGAAGCGGGAGTGCGCGAGAAACTCGATAAGCTGACCCGCTCCTCAACCATGTCAAAATACCTGCAGGAGAATATCGTCACCCAGAGAAACGGCAGATATGTTGTGCCCGTCAAGAATGAATACAGAAGCGAGGTTCCCGGTCTCGTTCACGATACATCATCGAGCGGAGCGACAGTTTTTATCGAGCCGATGGCGGTGGTCGAGGCTAACAATGAGATAAAAGTTCTTAAATCCAAGGAACGCGAGGAGATTGACAGAATTCTTGCCGATCTCTCATCCCAGGCGGGTGATTTCGCCCAGGGAATCAAGGACAGTTATGAATGCGCGGTGGAAATCAATCTGATTTTTGCAAAGGCGCAGTATGCCTATTCGCTCAAGGCGAGCCCCGCAATCATTAACGATAAAGGTATTATCAATCTCAGGGGCGCAAGGCATCCTCTGCTCGACCCGAAAAAGGCAGTTCCCGTTGATATATCGCTCGGAAGGGATTTTGACACACTTGTTATCACAGGTCCGAATACCGGCGGTAAAACAGTATCAATCAAAACTCTCGGCCTGCTGACTATGATGACAATGTGCGGGCTGATGATTCCCGCCGCTGACAGAAGCGAAGTATCCGTATTCAATGAAATACTTGTTGATATAGGCGATGAGCAGAGCATAGAACAGTCGCTCTCGACCTTCTCCGCCCACATGAAAACGATAGTCGAGATTCTCGGCGCAGCGGATGATAATTCGCTCGTGCTCATAGATGAGCTCGGCGCAGGCACAGACCCCGTAGAGGGCGCGGCGCTGGCGATGGCTGTGCTCGAGCAGCTTCATACTCAGGGTGCAAAAGTCGCGGCAACCACGCATTATGCGGAGCTGAAAGCTTACGCACTCGATACGCCGAGAGTTGAAAACGGCTGCTGTGAATTCGATATCAAGACTCTGAGACCAACCTACCGTCTGCTGATAGGCGTGCCCGGTAAATCCAATGCGCTTGCGATAAGCAAGCGCCTCGGACTCGGCGAAAGCGTAATCGCAAGGGCAAACGAGCTCGTTTCCGCGGAAAACAGAGAATTCGAAAATGTCGTCGACCGCCTTGAGGAAACCCGCAGAAAAATGGAGGGCGAATACGAGAGCGCAAAGGAGCTCTCCGAAAAGGCGAAACGCGACAGCGAAGACGCCGAGAATAAGAAACGTGAAATCGCCGAACTGCGCGAAAAAGAACTAGAAAAGGCGCGCGGTCAGGCGCTCAGGATAGTCGAGCAGGCAAAGCGCGAGGCGCAGGCCCTTCTCATGGAACTCGATAAGCTCAGGAAAGAGCAGGCAAAGGCAAAGGACTATACCGAGCTCGCAAAGAAGGCAAAATCAACAATCAGAAGAGGGCTCGGGGCGATTGATTCCGCCACGGACCCGGTGATTGAGCCCGATGACGATG
>CAMUZD010000135.1 GCA_947165115.1 uncultured Clostridia bacterium | reverse complement strand
GTCAGAGGCGTTGACTGCTCGGGAGTTGTGAATACTCTCTGCCAGAAAGGGCTGCTCGAAGAGAGAGGCCGCCTCGATTTACCGGGCAGACCGCTCCTTTACGGCACAACCCCGAACTTCCTCAGATGCTTCTGCCTAACCACCCTTGCAGACCTGCCCGAGCTTCCCGAGAAGCCCGCCGAAATGAGTCTTGCCGATACGGATGATGAGATTGACAGCACTCAGGGTGAGCAGATAAGAAACTTCTTCCAGGCCGAGCTCGAAAAAGCCGAGGCCGAGGAAGCGGGCGAAACTGAAACTCCGCCGGATGACGGCTCGGAAGAATAAACGGGAGGTGAAAAATTGCCGGCACTGTTAATTATTCTCGGCATCATTCTGTTCTTCGTTTTGATACTGTCGGTTAAAGTCAAGGTGACGGTGCATTCCGAAGAAGAAGTTTTCCTCTCGGTGAGCTGGCTTTTTCTGAAATTCAATATTCTTCCAAAACATGAGAAACCCGAAAAGAAGAAGAAAAAGAAGAAGCCCAAAAAGAAAAAAGAGAAGAAACCGGAAGAGGCCGGAGAAAAGAAAGATGAAAAAATCAAGGAGCCCAAGGACAATCCGCTTGTAACCTTCTATCACAATAACGGCGTTGAAGGCGTGGTTGACCTTGTCAAACGGCTCTCAATCTCCCTCAAGGGTATGTTCAGGCGCATTTACAGAGCCTTTACCATTGAGAATCTCGCAATATCCCTTCTGATAGCAGGCGGCGACAGCGCCGATACCGCTATCAAATACGGAAGGACCTGTTCCGTTTTCTTCCCTGCAATCGGCTTTGTGGTCGATACGATGAGGGTTAAGAAATATATGGTCGAGGCTAACCCCGATTTTGCTTTCGGAAAAAACGAGGCAAAGCTGCATGCGGTGATTTCCTTAATCCCGCGCAGACTGATAAACGCAATAATAATTGTCGCCTTCAGTCTGGTATTCAGAGTAGGAATTAAATTTCTCAAAGGGCTTAAAAAATCGCCCAAGGCAGAAATTAAAGAAAAATCTATAAATCAGGTAAACGAAGCGGCAGCGTCGGTTACCGAAAACTGAGAAAGGTGTAAAAAGACATGAAAGACAAATCAGCAGCAGCAGACATTCTCGGCACTTCAATCGACAGAATCAAGGATCTCGTAAATGTAAACACCATTATCGGCGATCCCATCCAGATCAGCGAATCCATCAAAATTATCCCCGTTTCAAAGGTCACCTACGGCTTTGCTTCGGGCGGCAGCGATTTCCCCAACAAGGGCAATAAGGAACTCTTCGGCGGCGGCGGCGGAGCCGGCATCACCATCATCCCCGTTGCTTTCCTCGTAGTCAATAACGGCAGCGTATCAATCAGATACATCGATTCCGCTGAGGGCTCTGTTGAGAGAGTTATCGGTATGGTTCCCGATATTGTTGACAAGGCGTCCGATGTTATTTCCCGTTTCAAGAATAAGGATGCGGATACAGCTATCGACGAAGCAATCGCAGAGTATTCCGACAATAAACCCGAGGCAGCCGAATAATCAACCGAGGTGAAAACCGTGCCGGACAATAAAATGAGACTGCAGAAATTTCTCTCGGAAGCGGGAGTGGCTTCAAGGCGCAAGAGTGAGGAGCTTATTGCGCAGGGCCTTGTGCGCGTCAATAACAGGACGGCAAAGATAGGCGACAGCGTTGATCCCAAAAAGGATACGGTCACAGTCAGCGGTAAAAGAGTGAATAAGGCGAAGAATCTCTATTATATTCTGCTCAATAAACCCAGAGGATATGTCACAACCACCGATGATGACCTCGGCCGCAAATGCGTCACCGAGCTTGTTTCGGATATCAAGGCTCGAATCTATCCGGTCGGACGGCTTGACCGCGTCTCCGAAGGTGCGCTTCTGCTGACCAATGACGGCAATTTCGCAAACGCCATGATGCATCCCTCTCACCATGTTCCCAAGACCTACCGCGTGACCGTGCGCTCCGAAATAATGAAGAGCCAGGCGGAGAAACTTGCTTCGGGTATTGAACTCGACGGCAGGATGACTGCTCCCGCAGAGGTCAATATAATTGACAAGGCGGAGGGAAGAAGCGTTGTTGAGATAGTTCTCTATGAGGGCCGCAACAGGCAGATTCGCCGCATGTGCGAGGCAATAGGGCTCGAGGTTTCGCGTCTCAAAAGGACCGCAATCGGCAATGTCCGTCTCGGTACTCTGCCGGTCGGCAAATACCGGGAGCTCACCGAGAAAGAGGTCCATTCCCTTCTTGTGCTTTCCGGCGCAGTCAAGGATAAAACGGAGTGATACCAATGATAAAGAGTATGACCGGCTACGGCAGGCAGCAGGCCGCCGTGGACGGAATGAATATTACGGTTGAAATCAAGAGCGTAAACCACCGCTATTTTGAATTCAACTCGCGCCTTCCCCGCAATTACGGTTTTCTCGATGAAAAGCTCAAGAATTATTTCACGGGAAAGATTACCAGGGGTAAGACGGAATGCTATGTTTCAATAGAGGCGACCGAGGAGCCCGATATCGTCGTCGAGGTGAATGCCCCGCTCATCGGCAGCTATCTGAAAGCATATAAAGAAATCGAAGAGACCTTCTCTCTCGAAAACGATGTGAAGGTTTCCGATATAGTCAAAGCTCCCGACGCCCTGCTTATCCGCAAGCAGGAGGCGGACGAGGAGAGAATCTGGGCCGCCGTCGAGCAGGTTGCGGGCGAAGCACTCGAAAAGTTCCTCGCCATGCGCGAAAAAGAGGGCGAAAGGCTCAAAACCGATGTCAATTCCCGCCTCGATACAATTCTCGAGAGAGTCGCCTTCGTTGAGGAGCGTTCTCCCGAGACGGTCAAAGAATACAACGAGAAACTTCTTGCGCGTCTCAATGAGCTTCTCGGCGATGTTCATATCGATGAGCAGAGAATACTGACCGAGGCCGCGATATTCGCCGATAAGATTGCAGTTGCCGAGGAGACTGTCAGGCTTCGCAGTCACATAGACCAGATGCGTGTTTTCCTCGATTCCGATGAGGCAATCGGCAAAAAGATGGATTTCCTCGTTCAGGAGATGAACAGAGAGGCGAATACAATCGGCTCCAAGGCAAATGATGTCGAAATCGCGCGCACGGTTGTCGATATCAAGGCGGAGATAGAAAAGATCCGCGAGCAGATTCAGAATATTGAGTAGGGTGGTAAAGTGAAACTTATCAACATAGGCTACGGGAATATGGTCAATGCCGACAGAGTTGTTGCGGTTGTCAGCCCCGAATCTGCGCCGGTTAAGCGCATGATTCAGGAGGCGAAGGCTGCGGGCACGGCAGAAAGACCATGGCTGTCATAATAACCGACAGCGACCATATTATTCTTACTTATTACCCGAGCGAAAAGGTTGCGGACCGTATTCACGATACCGATACCGGAGACGAGGAGGATTGAAATGGCAGATAAACAGGGAATTCTCATAGTCCTTTCGGGTCCTTCGGGAAGCGGTAAGGATACCGTGCTGAAAAGGCTTATCGAAAAAAACGACGATATCAAAGTCTCAATCTCGATGACGACCAGATCGATGCGCGAGGGCGAGATTGACGGCGCGGATTATTATTTCGTGACTACCGATTATTTCGAGAAAAAAATCGCGGACGGCGAAATGCTCGAATACGCGCAGTATGCCGGCAATTATTACGGCACGCCGAAGGCGCCCGTTGATGAAATGCTCAGGGCGGGCATAAACGTCGTGCTCGAAATTGAGGTTCAGGGAGCGGAAAAAATCCGCAAGATATATCCCGACGCCGTTTCTGTATTCCTTATGCCCCCGTCAATTCCCGTGCTTGAGGAGCGTCTGCGCCTGAGAGGCACCGAGGATGACGAAGCGCTTTCCCACCGTTTGTTTATAGCGGAGCAGGAGATACGCAGGGCGGGCGAATTCAATTATATAGTCGTCAATGATTCGATTGACCGCGCGGTCAATGATTTTGAGACGGTTATCAGAGCGGAAAAAATGCGTTTTTCACGCAACAAGAATATAATCAGTGAGGTAATCAACAATGTTTAATCCCGATTTAAGCGGCGTTCTTCAGAATCATCTGAGCCGCTATTCACTTGTGACAGCAACTGCTAAGAGAGCCAGGGAAATTGCCGAGGAGGCAAATGAGGACGGCGAAATTCTTACCGAGAAGCCCGTTTCCCTTGCGCTTGACGAAATTCTTGACGGCGAATACGTCATCGTAGAGCCCGAGGAAATCAGAAATCTGTAATTAACATCTGCGTTGGCGCAGAGCGGGGGTGAGTAAATGAAGTATGCAAAAGTAGCGGTCGAGGCCACGAATTATTCCTTTGATACTGAGTTTACTTATATCATCCCCGGAGAGCTTACGGATAAGGTTCAGCCCGGCTGCAGGGTTACCGTGCCCTTCGGCAGCGGCAACAGAAAATCGCTCGGCATAGTTTTTGAGGTGACGGATGAGTGCCCCGAAGGAAAGCTTAAAAGGATTTCCGAACTCAGGGATGAAACACCTCTGCTGAGCTGCGAGATGCTTTCTCTCGCGGAGAATATCGCCGACAAGACCTTCTGCACTCTCTATGAAGCGGCCAAGGCCATGCTTCCCGCGGGAATCAACTGCAGGATAGTCAAATTCTATGCGGCAAATCCCGAAGCCCCTGAGAAAAAGCTTGATAAGCTTGAGGGTGCGGAGAAGGAGATTTACGATTTCCTTATCGCAAGAGGAGAATTCGTCAGGGAAGATCTGATTTTCAAGAATCTTTCCATTAAAGCGGATTCCGTTTCTCTCGATTCCCTTGTCAGGAAAGAAATACTTCTCTCGCGTGCTGATGCCGTCAGAAATCTCGGAGACCTTACCGCAAAAATGGTCAGGGCTTTTCCCGAAGATGATTTCGAGACAAAGCTCAGCAAGAAGCAGAAAGAGGTCTATGACCTTCTCTGCGAAACGGGGCCCGCGTCCGTCAGGGAGATATGCTATTTTACAGGTTATACCCCTGCCGTCGTGAATGCACTCGTTAAAAACGGCGCGGCGGAATTCTTTGAAGCCGAAATCGATTTCTTTGCGAATGCCGATGTTACCGAGGGCGTCAGGAATCCAATCAATCTGACTGCCGAGCAACAGGAAGCCTCGGATAAGCTTGTTTCTCTTGCTTTTTCGGGCAAGCGCTCGACCGCTCTGCTTTACGGGGTGACGGGCAGCGGCAAGACCTCTGTCTATATCAGCGTAATCGATAAGGTGCTCGATGCGGGTAAAACCGTCATCCTGCTTGTGCCCGAAATAGGGCTCACTCCGCAGGCGCTCGGTATATTCTGTTCCCGTTACGGCAGCGATGTCGCCGTTTTCCATTCAGCCCTCTCGATAAGAGAGAGAAGCGAGCAGTGGAAGAGCGTCAAACAGGGCGAAAAGAAAATCGTCATCGGCCCGAGAAGCGCGATTTTCGCTCCTCTTGAGAATATCGGTCTGATAATCATCGACGAGGAGCAGGAGCATACCTATAAATCCGAGCAGACCCCGAGATATGACGCCGCA
>CAMUZD010000134.1 GCA_947165115.1 uncultured Clostridia bacterium | reverse complement strand
AATATAGTGAAGATATTCATATATTTATATGTTCCTTCAAGAAGGCCGGAGTAGAGGCCGTAGGTGCCGCCGTGAGTGAGCGTATCCATATCGAAATCCTCGCCGTATTTGTCAAGGCAGATTTCTTCATTGATGTCGTCGAGATTCTCAACGTCTATCCTCTTTGAATCCGCTTCAATCCTGCTTGTGAGAATGTATGCGCCGAGGTAGCTGCCGTTGATGTAGAGGTCAACGGGAGCGTATTCGGGGGTGTAGGGCATACCTGCGTCAGCCGCGGCGCCGTAGGCAACGGCGTTTCTCATAGTGGTTGAATCCTCGTAATTCGCTATGAGGCTCCATTTCTTGCTCTTCTGCATTCCGAAGAGTTTATACTTATTCTTGAGCTTTATATTGTAAGGCTTCTTCGCGTTCTGCCAGGTGGCGTTGCCTCTGCCCTTGATGGTCGAGAGCTTGTTATCCTCGTTTTTGTCATCGTCGAGAGTCTGGGATTTGCCCTTCTCGTTATAGATAAAGATTTTGCCCGCTTCGGAGTGGGATTTGTCGGCGTGAATCGCGTCGAGAGAACCGCTCTCGGTCTGGATGAAAATCGTGCCGATTCCCGAGGAGGAGAGAACATTGTATTTATAATCTTTGCCCGCGAATGTGAACGCGCCGCTCTCGCCGAGGTCAT
This sequence comes from uncultured Clostridia bacterium, assembly GCA_947165115.1. Taxonomy (GTDB): domain Bacteria; phylum Bacillota; class Clostridia; order Oscillospirales; family Acutalibacteraceae; genus CAG-177. The sequence continues at coordinate 4,885 of CAMUZD010000134.1, read as the reverse complement.
ATGCCTCGCCTTCGGTAATCGCAGTTCCGTTCAGCTTCACTTCGCCTTCAACGCTCGGGAAGAGCCTGAGCTCCGAAGCGTCCCAGTATGAGGGAACGAAGAAAAAGTATTCGCCGTTTTCGGCCTTCCACCAGGAAACGGCTTTGTCGGATTTCACGTCTGCGACATCGTCGCCGCCGAAGCGGATCCAAAGTTCCTGAGTTGCCGCGCTTGAAGCGAACATCGCCGCGCACGAGAGCGCGATAACCAGCGCTAGTATAATTGACAGTAATTTTTTCATTTTATTATCTCCTTTACTGCAATATCGTTTTCAGTTTGCTGCTTATGAATTCATATCTTGCCTTCGCCTGCTCTTCGTCCTCACCCCTGACGGAGTAATAGAGTTTGAGCTTCGGCTCGGTGCCCGAAGGCCTGACCGCGGCGCGTGAGCCGTCGGCGAAATTGAAGAGAAGCACGTTCTCCTTCGGCAGACCGTCGATTCCTTTTGAATAATCGGCGATATTATCCACATCGTCAAATAATTCGTTGCCGTTTGCCCTGAAGGCCTCCATGGCGGATTTTATCTTTTCCGCGCCCTCTTTTCCTTTGAGAACAAGGGTTTCGAGCGTATCGAGATAGAAGCCGTAACGAGCGTAAATATCATGGAGGGCGTCGAGCAGAGTTTTGCCCTGCGATTTGTAATACGCCGCTGCTTCCGCAATCAGCATTGAGGACGAAACAGCGTCCTTGTCTCTCGCGTGAGTGCCGGCGAGGTAGCCGTAGCTCTCCTCGTAGCCGAATACGTAGCCGTAACCGCCGCCCTTTTCCCATTCGCAGATTTTTTCGCCGATATATTTGAAGCCCGTCAGCGTAAGGAAAACCTTACAGCCGTATTCCTGCGCGATTTTCGCGCCGAGCGGACTTGTCACAATCGTCGTGACAACTGCGGGATTTTCGGGCAGAGCGCGGTTTTTCATTATGAAATCGAGCAGCACGGCGCCCGTCTGATTGCCCGAAAACAGCACGAAATCATCGCCGCTTCTCACCGCGATTCCGACTCTGTCGCAGTCGGGGTCGGTGCCGATGACGAGGTCAGCGCCCGTCTTCTTCGCCTGCTCTATGGCGATATTCAGCGCGTCCTTCTCCTCGGGATTCGGCGAGCGGACCGTTGAGAAACCGCCGTCCGGCATTTCCTGCTCGGCAACGACCTCAACATCATATTTTTCAAGGATTCTTCTGACCGGGATATTGCCCGTTCCGTGGAGCGGTGTATAGACAATTTTCAGGTTTTCGGGGTTTTTGTAAAGCGAAATAGCTTTACATTCCGAAATAAAGCTGTCAACAATCTCTGTATCTATTATTTTTATGGCATTCTGCGAAACGAGCGCTGTAAAGTTATTATCCTTTACATAAGCGATGTCCGCGAGATTTACCGCGTTTACGTATTTTATGAGCTCGTCGGCGTATTTCGGCGTGAGCTGGCAGCCGTTTCCGTCATAAACCTTGTAACCGTTGTATTCTTTGGGATTGTGGCTCGCGGTGATCACGACGCCGGCGGTGCATTTAAGATATCTGACCGCGTAGGATAAGACGGGCGTCGGCTGAAGGGTGTCGAAAATATGAACCACGATTTTTTCCTTCGCGAGCACGCAGGCGGTGACTTCGGCGAAAAGGCGCGAATTGTTCCTTGAATCATAAGCGATTGCGACGCTCTGCGCCGCGCCCGTCGAATTGAGATAATCCGCGAGGCCCTTCGTCGCCTTCGCTATCGTGTATCTGTTCATCCTGTTGGGGCCCGCGCCCATTATGCCGCGCATTCCGCCCGTTCCGAATTCGAGATTTTTATAGAATCTGTCCTCGAGCTCCTTCGGGTCTGCGACCGCCTCAAGCTCGGCCTTCACGCTCTCATCAAGCGAGAGCCAGAAATCATAATCGTTCATGCGCTTTCCTCTGTTTTTTCACTCCGCGCCTGCTCGCGCAGTTTTTTGACTTCCCAGGCGACTTTCACATCCGATTCCGCGCTTGGGGCGAGCCCCTGGACTATCAGCGACTCGATTGCGTTTATTGTCGCCGCGACGCAGATTGCTATGCCTATGGCGTTCTGCAGATCGAAATAGCAGCCGAACGGAATCGTGAAGACGAGAATTCCGAGCAGCTTGCCCGAAATCGTATGCACGAAATAGACCTTTTTGAATCTGCCGAGCCCGATGAACGCGGCAACCGCGAAAATCACGAGCGTGCCGGCAAACCAGAAATATATCCACGATTGAAAATGATATTTTTCGTTGCTCAGCAGTATTTTCGCCATTCCGAAATAGACGATGAGGTCGCCGAGCGTGTCGAGGGTTGAACCCATCTGGCTGACGGAGCCGAATTTCCGCGCGAAAAAGCCGTCGAGCGCATCCGAAATTCCGCAGTAGAGGAAGATTATCAGATAAGTTACGTTATATTCTTTGAATCCGAAAAGGAAGAATCCGATAACCACCCTCGAAAAAGTCAGAATATTTGCTGTATATTTCTTCATGTATACACCACGCTTATAAAGGAATTTGCCGCAACCGGGCGAAATCTCCCTCAATTCATACACCGCATATTATATCAATTTTTACTTATAAATACAAGTGCCCGCGGAAATTATGAATCGGGAGTTCACTGAATTGTCCGCCCGCCAACAATGCTATGCGCTAGCATAAACCGTATTCTTTCTTGACAATTCACCCTTTAAGTAGTATTTTTTATATATAATATACAGTATATTCACGGAGGGAACCATGAAAAAAATTATTGCGATAATTATGGCTGTTTCAATGCTTCTCGCGCTCGCGGCGTGCGGAGCGAAGCAGGAGGATGAAACCACCACCAGCACAACAGCCGAATCCACCACAGAAATCACCGAATCCGAAACCGAGGCGTCAAGCGGCGAGGATAAAACCGAAGAGGCCGACGTCACCGCAGAGAGCACGGACGAATCCGAGGAATCAACCGAGGAGGGCGAAAAGAAAAAGCCCGAAACCAAGGCTGAGATTCTCGCGGTCTATGCCGAAGTCATGAATAAAGTCAAAAAAGACGCCCCCGGCTTCACGAAGGTTGAATACCAGGAGCTTCCCGAAGAGGGCAGAGTCATCACCAGCGGCAAAACCCTGCTGAGTGCGGGCCTGAGCGTTGCGAGCAACTTCATGACCTCCAAAGAGGATGCCGAGAAGAAGCCCGACGTCTATCCTAAGGGCAACGATATGAACGATTTTCCGATCAGAAACACCCCGAAGGGCTGTATGCTCGAGGATCCCGATTTCCTCAAGGTTGCGAAATATGAGGAGCTCCCGAACGGCAATGTGAGAATCACGGTTGTCACCGGAACCGAGAAGAATCCCGAGCCCGCGGCTCACGGCGCATCCACCGCGCCGAGCAAGACCGGCGGAATCATCACCCCGATTTCCAAGAAGGAGATTGACGAGAAGCTCAACGGCGGCCTCGTCTCCGCGGTTTTCAAGGATGTAAACTACTCGCTCACCTTCCACGACTGCGAGAGCGTGCTCGTCTTCAACCCCGAAAACAACCACGTCGTTTCTCTGATGCAGACCACCCGCGTCTCGATTTCCGGCTCAGGCAAATCCCTCGGCACCACCCTCGCCATCGGCAACCAGGACTTCGTCAATCATAAGATAATTACGGATATAAAATATTGAGGATAAACATTATAATCTCTCGGGAGGAGTAATCTTGGCATACGATTTCGGATTCGAACCGACAAACGACGAAACCGTGAAAGCGGAAATCCGCCTGAGGAAGGCACAGAGGCTTCTGGATGAGGATAAATGCGATGAAGCCATTGAGATTCTGACAGAATTGATAGAACTCGGATACACTCCGGCGCTGACCGAGCTCGGTATATGCTATCTTGATGGAAAATATTTCAAAACAGACTATTTCAAGGCCGTAAAAATCTTTACAGAAGCGGCGGAAAAGAATGATGCAAGAGCCAAAAACGTCTTAGGCTTTTGCTATAGCAAAGGAAAAGGTTTAGAAAAGAATCTCGCCAAAGCAGTGGAATGGTATACCAAAGCCGCTGAGCAGGGACATGCCGGGGCTCAGTGTAATCTCGGTGTGTGCTATTATAACGGTGAAGGCGTAGAAAAGAATCTTTCCAAAGCTGTGGAATGGTATACCAAAGCCGCTGAACAGGGACTTGCCCAAGCTCAATTTAATCTCGGCAATTGCTATTACAACGGTGAAGGTGTAGAAAAAGATCTTTCCAAAGCCGTGGAATGGTATACCAAAGCCGCTGAGCAGGGACATGCCGGGGCTCAGTTTAATCTCGGCCTGTGCTATGAATTCGGCAACGGCGTAGAAAAAAATCTTTCCAAAGCTGTGGAATGGTATACCAAAGCTGCTGAACAGGGACATGCCCAAGCTCAGTATAATCTCGGCAATTGCTATTACAACGGTGAAGGTGTAAAAAAAGATCTTACCAAAGCTGTGGAATGGTATACCAAAGCGGCGGAGCAGGGATATGCCTCGGCTCAACTCAACCTCGGCTTGTGCTATGAAAACGGCAGAGGCGTAGAAAAGAATCTTTCCAAAGCTGTGGAATGGTATACCAAAGCCGCTGAGCAGGGACATGCCGGGGCTCAGTGTAATCTCGGTGTGTGCTATTATAACGGTGAAGGCGTAGAAAAGAATCTTTCCAAAGCTGTGGAATGGTATACCAAAGCCGCTGAACAGGGACTTGCCCAAGCTCAATTTAATCTCGGCTGGTACTATGAAAACGGCAGAGGCATAGAAAAGAATCTTTCCAAAGCCGTGGAATGGTATACCAAAGCGGCGGAGCAGGGATATGCCAGAGCTCAATACAATCTCGGCAATTGCTATTCCAACGGCGAAGGAGTTGAAAAAAATCTAGCCAAAG
>CAMUZD010000133.1 GCA_947165115.1 uncultured Clostridia bacterium | reverse complement strand
TGGGCTCTACTCTTCCGCCCTCAAAATCCTCTTCAAAGCCGAGCCCGTCTCCGCTCCGAAATAAATCAAGCCCTTCCACCGAGCAAACTGTTCCCGCAACCGCTTCATCAACGGCAACATACTTTGAGCCGGTATAAACCCTGATCCTGTTTATCTTGGCACTATTATCGCCTTTTATTATAATATCTTTTACTTTGAGCTTACCGCCGGTTACTTTAAGATGAACGAGACGGCTGTCTTTATCTCTTGTTATTTTGAATACTCTTGCACCGAATGAATCAGGATAATTTTTTTCACCGATAAATCGCGTAACAGTATTAAGAAAATATTCAACGCCCTCATTTTTCAGACCCGAGCCGAACATACAGGGAAACAATCTGCGCGAATTAATAAGCCGAGAAATATCATTATCTTCAAAATTTACACCTGATAGATGCTTTTCCAATAATTCTTCAGAGCAAAGCGCAATTCTTTCCTTCAGAGAATCGGATTCGATATCTGAAAAATCTGAAATATCCGGTGAGAGTTCAGATTGAAGGTTTTTCAAAATATCCTCTTGAGATGAAACGGAATAATCCATCTTTGTAACGAAGATGAATACCGGAATATTATAAAGCTTTAAGAGATTCCATAGAGTAACTGTATGAGACTGAACTCCGTCAATGCCGCTGATAACCAGAACTGCAGCATCAATAACACGAAGGGTTCTTTCTGTTTCACAACTGAAATCAACATGGCCCGGGGTATCAAGCAATGTGAATTCAAAACCGCCGTAGTTAAATACGGCCTGGGAAGAAAACACAGTAATACCCCGGGCTTTTTCAATTTCATCTGTATCAAGAGCGGTATTACCGTTATCTACCCTGCCCTGCGAGCGCAAAACACCCGTAGTGTAAAGTATTGATTCGGCAAGTGTGGTTTTGCCGGCATCAACATGGGCAAGTATACCGATAACCGCTCTTTTCATCATTAACTCCGTAAATTACAGTATTCTCGGCGCTGTAAGAAGGCCGACAGTCCTGAGTTTATACTCATAGCTCCAGGCATCGCCCTCGCTGCGCCATGCATCAGGTCCATGCCATTTACGTTTCATATCGGAAAGATGAACCGGACCAAACGTATTGTATCTGTGAAGATAAAGCTTTATTTCAATATCGTGAACACCATCATTAAGATTCTTAACTATAAGTTCATAAGGAGGATAGATTATATCTCCGTGCTCTTTACCGTCAACAAAAACCGTCATCAATGCGCCGCGGTAATAATTGGCTTTAATGCCTATAATTCCGTTCTTCGATTCGGCTATGAATTTGTAACTTATACAGCCGCCGTAGAACGGGAATCCCTGAACTGTCAGATCGCCGAAATCAATCTTATCGGGTTTCTCAATTACGCGGGCTTTTCTTCCTTCAACCTTAACGCCGAAATCTCCGAGGATAAACATATTCTCTATATTTGTTCCGTTGCCGAGAGGAAGAGTAACAAGCAGTTCATTAATTCCTTTTTTGATTACCGGTAAAACAACTTTGAAAATACCGATATCTACATAGTTTCCGATAATTGTTTTATCTACATTCTCACCGTTAAAAACGATATCAGCTTTATCGGCATCTTCAAGAGCGAGAACAGCGCCTTCATATTCAATTTCACTTTCGAAATTGAAGCGAAGCGTGGCTGTATGAGTAGGGACCGGTTTGCCGAGAATCCAAGGCTGAGCAGCTCCTCCACCTCTCTCATTGAGGCCTGCAAGATTACGGATTTTATCATCACGCCTCAGAATCTCCTCGACAGGATAGAATTCTCCGCCGTCAAGCGAGTATTCGGCCATATCCAGAAGAAGAACGTTTTCTTCCGAAAGCGAATAGTCTTCACACTTTTCGACATATTCGGCATCTGAGAAATCAAAATTGTCAGTTTCTACAACAGAATCGAATTTACCGCCGCAGAGTCTGAATAATACCGAATCATAATCGAATAATCCTATTCTGATTACTGTGCCCTCAGCCGAATAAGAAACATATGATTTTTTGATTTCTCCGCTCAGAGTATCCCAGATTTCTGCAGAATACTCCCCTTTTATTGTTATATTCAAATCGCTTCTGTGTGAAATATCTTTATTTCCGGATTCATTATTACGGCAGATAAACAGCCAGCGGCAGTCCGTATCTTCCCGAAGCTGATAAACATAATCATCTGCAAGCGAACCGTCAGCTCTTCTAATTATTATTGAACGGTTTTCTTCGAGCGAGTTCAACAGGCTCCCTCTTGTAAACGAAATAAATTCGGAATTATCAATCAATTCAAGAGGTATTTCGCTTCGGACTGCGTCTATATATTCGGGAAGATTTCCCATAAATATCAGTTTGCCCCCCGCCGAAGCAAAAGCAGAAAGGATATTTACAGTAGAGCTTCTCAAAGTTTCGCATCCGGGAACGACAACTGCGTCATATTCCATCTTGCCGACTTTCAGCGGATTTCCCGGCTTGCTGTTAAGTGAAGGTAAAAGAGCTTCGGATATAAAATCAAAATCTATGCTTCCTTCAATTAACCATCTTGTGACACTATGGAATTTTTCTTCAAGCTCCTGCCTTTTGATCTGTGTTTTATCATTGGGTCCGTAATACATCCAGAAACTCTCTACAGGATGAATAACTCCGACTTTAACTACGGGTTTACCTCTGGTAAGAGCGGTATTAAGACGTGAATAATGATCCTCAATCAGATGATATTTTTCATACCAAGGAGACTGATAGCTGATTGATGCAGGATAATCGCGCTTTGCTTCACCGCGCATGGCATACCAGCTCAAATGAGGAACCCTAACGGTAACTCCGAGAGCCGCCTGCCAGTCACCGCCGTATTTATATCTTCTGAAGTCGCAGTCCCAGGAAGTGACGCCGTAAAGCTCTGAAAGCATTCCTTCCTTACCGTATTGATGAACGGCACTCTGACACTGCTTTGCGGTAGTGAGTTCGGTGCTGTTGCAGAGCATATCGATTCCAGGCAAACCGAAATCGCCGTAAGATCGCATCGCCTCACCGACGGAATGAGTTTGGCTTTCAAGCGAAGGCTCTTCCATCATATGACCGGTCAAAGAAATATTATGTTCACTGCACCACTTGCCGATTACTCCAGCAAAAGAAGATGCAAACAGGTCCGCAATCAGATCATGATAATAGTATCTGTGCGGCGATTCATCGTCCTCAGGCAACTGCCAGATGATTTCAGGTAGATGCTCGAATATATCGGCATTATACTTTTCTTTATAAATCTCGGGTATCTTATCCGTCCATGGCATATTTATATCGCGGTCACAATCAAAAGAATTGTTGAGTCTTGATTTTCTGTAAACCTGCGGTTCATCTGTGAATATTGCCGGAACGGTCTTATCGAATTCAATGCCTGTTTTTTCAAAATATTTCTCATGAGTAATCTCAACAAATTTTCTGACAGCATCCGGATTCAGAGTGTCGATATATGCCTGATTATTGAACCAGGATGAATCTTCAGATACCAAGCGGAATAGATACCATTTTTTACCCTTTGCTTCTTCATCTTTATCAATCTGCTTATATGAAACAAGATAACCCTTATCATCGAGAACGATATCATAACAAGTCAGATATTTGATGTCGTCTTCTTCAAATTCTGCAAACTGCTTCTTATGATTCTCAATTGTCTTCTCATACTCAGCAGTAAATGAGATATATCTCTGCCTGAAAGAGTGATTTTTTGTAACGAATCCACCTGCGGCGCCCGAAGCCCACCTGTCCTCGTCATAGAGCCAAGCCAGCATATTCTCATTTTTTGCCTTTTTGACGCAGGTTTCAATATTATTCATGAAATCTTCGCCGAGATATTCATCCTCAAGGCCGGTGCGGACATGCATATGAAAACCGCCGAATCCCATCTGATTGAATATTTCAATCTGACGGCAGAGTTCGTCGCCGTTCAGGCTGCTGTTCCATGCCCAGAACGGAGTGCCTCTGTATTCACTTGTGGGATTAGCAAACAGTTCTTTATCAAGCGAAGGGGCAGAATTCTTTTTATATAGCATCTTATTACCTCTTAATAAACGAAGTTTGAATAATCAGCTGTTACACTGAGATCGGCTGTAGCTATATCAACCTTGGCTATTGTATATTTTACATTCTTGAGGATGGCATGCATTTTGATTGAATGATTGAGTGAAACAAAATTCTTATTCTCCGCGTTTATCCTGGCGGTAATTACAACGCTCGTTGTATTCAGTGTGATATCGCCTACTGAAGCTCCCGCGTCAACAAGACCTGTTCTGATTTCATTATTATCCTTATAGTCATCTGAGAATTTACCGAGAGCGCTCTTACCTTTTAATGTATTAGTTTCATTTTTAACAACAATCTTGATATCATAATACTTCTTATCTTTTGAAAGAGTGCATGTTGCCGAAGTGACATCTGCAGCGCTGAGTGTGCTGACTTTTAAAGATTTACCGTCAAATTTGCCTTTGGAAACGGTATTTGAATTCTTTCCCTCTCCTAAAAACTCCGCAACAGCGTCACGCACAACGCTGATTCTTGCGAGCGCACCCATCTGAAGATTGCTGAGCACGGTGTTAGTAGTCTTGCTGTAGCCGGGTTTGGCACTCTGAGCTCTCTGAGTAGCAGAATTATAAAGTTCAACTATATCTTTAACCGAAGTCGGGGCAGTCTGCTCCGGCTTCTTAGTAGTGGTTTCTTTTTTGGTTGTCGTTGTAGCTTTTTTAGTGGTTGTAGTTGCTTTGGTAGTTGATTCGGTAGTGGTTTCCGTTGTGGTCTCTGTGGTAGTTTCGGTTGTTGTTTCAGTAGTGCTTTCGGTAACTGTTTCTGTCGTCGGATCGGTTATTGCAGTAGTATCTGCAGAAGTATCTGTCGTCGATGTCGATGAATTATCAGGTGTTGATGTTGTCGTCTCATTATTGTTTCCGCCGCACGATGCAAAAGAAACAAGGAATAATGCAATTAACATAACTGAGAGAATTTTTTTCATAATTAACACTCCTTTAATTTCATTAATTAAATAATAGCAGATTATTATTAAATTAACAAGAATGTAAATCAAAATATTCAATATAATTTACATTTTGTTATTGAATCGGAATAATATTCATGTATAATTATAAAAGGAGAAAACCGAAAGGACAGACTTATGAAAGATTTATATATATCCGGCGAGCCGCAGGAGGTTGAATTCGAAGATGTTTATTCTGACTCTTCTTTTAATGAGACTCCGCCGCCCGCCAAAAAGCCAAAGAAGAAAAAACACAGACTCAGAAAACTAATTGTAATTCTGCTTATTATATTACTGATTCCCGGCATTATAATCGGAGCGGCGGCCCTGCTTTCAGATTACACAAGAGAAGACCTGAAAAAGAATGAATACATCTCTTCTTCAGATCTTCATTCAAATCCGCTTGTCACAAACATACTGCTGATCGGAACTGACGAAGAAAGCGGCGGTACTTCCCGCTCTGATTCAATGATTCTATTGTCTGTTGATTTCATTCACAGCAAGAGTAAACTTACATAATTTCCGCGCGACTGT
>CAMUZD010000132.1 GCA_947165115.1 uncultured Clostridia bacterium | reverse complement strand
CTGATATTTGCCGCTTTGGTACTGTTATATTTGAAAATCCATGCCTGGAACTGTGGGTCGAACTTTCCGTTTTCATTTTCCAATCCGAGAAAATCCACAAAACGATCAAATTCATTTTCGTTTTCCGAATCCGCCACATGCTGTAAATACCTGATTATGTCCATCGTGGTCCTGAATACTATGTCGCTCGGAATTGCGGTCAATTCATCCCCATCTCTCCTGGGCCTTATCTTCCTGCGGTAAACTATTGTTTTATCACCGGTAAGCTGATAAGCGAGAATAAACATGCCGTATTGCAGTTCCCATTCATTCTGAGCGGTAGCAATCCGGTCTTCACAGCTTTTCAGCGCACTGTATTCCGGTGCGCCCGTCCCCAGGGTCAGCGCAATATATTCGGATATTACACTTTTCTCAATTATTTCGGTAAGTGTTGGGCTTCTGAAGCCACCGCCGTCTCTGAAGGCATCCATCAGAGCCATACCCAAAGCGTATAAATCCCTGATAATGTGGCCGTTTATAGTGTGGCCTTTCCACAAAAACCATTTCATTCCGGGATTCATCTTATATAAAGCGGTAAAGAGAATCATGTCGTCGTCTTTTCCTTTTGAATCACGGACTGTATCTTCAAGAGCTTTCGAAATATCGGGATTGCTCATATGCAGATGTTTCGCAAGCGAACCATCCAGAACTATTTCTTTTGCTTTTTCCCAGTATCTGTTCATTCCGAGAATCAGATGCTCAAGGGAGGTATATTCCTTTTCATTAAACACAAATCTCGGAAATTTTGTATATGCACCTTCTCTTACCGGAGGCACGGGATTCGGCATTCCCTTAAGCCATTTTTTTACTTCTTCGTATGTCCATCTGTTGTTGAGATCATCACGGTTATTCCTGTTTTTTATATCAAGATACGTCAGCCCTTTTATAAGGCCGGCGAGACTGTTGCTTATATTTTGAGGAATCCTGATATCATAAAGAAGGGCTTTCTTTTTTATTTCTTCTCTTGAATCGTCTTCATATGGAGTTTCACCGGCAGCAAGCCACAGCAGCGTCATACCCAGCGAATAATAATCTGAACCTTCCCAGAATATTCCGTCAAATGTTTCCGGCGCTGAGAATTCAGGGGTCAGATCGTCAGAGCTTGCATTCACAGCTCTCTCTTCTTTCGAAACATATAAACTGATGCCAAAATCAATTATTACTGCGTCTTTCCCGTCATCACTTATCATAATATTCGAAGGCTTCAGATCTTTATGAATGATTCCGGCCTCATGCAGTGAGTGCAGCCCTTCGTTTAGGTCGCTGACTATTCTTTTAATCATTGCCGGATTATCATTGATCCGGCCTTTCAGTTTCAGTAAACTGCCATTCTGAAAAAACTCAGTAATCTCAACCGGAAGGCCCTTGAATACCCCTCTTTCTATTATTTGTGCTACATAGGGGGAATCAATCCTGCCTAATCTTTCCAATACGGTTTCATCCGTCGGAGGTGTATCACAATATATCTTTGCAACATATCGCTTATCTTCAGACTTACACAGATACAATATTGACTCTCCTGATTCAACGCCGAGCTTATCCATGATTTCATACTTGTCAAGGATAACCTCTCCCGGAGCGGCAAATTCTCTGTTTTTATCGATACTTGCAGAAACATTGGATCTGTTTATTTCTGTTTTTGCACTGTATCCTGCTCTGTTAATTTCGGTTGGCGCCGAATTGCCGACAAAGCTGTTAACTGCCATCTTTCTCCTCCGAAACAAATAGTCAAATCTTCGTTCCTCAAATTAAAACCCAAGAAGTCAATTGTGAACTGTTTTTTAATAAATTAAATATTAGTATATGTTTTTAGAAAATTCAATACCTTCTTGTGAAAATAGGCATATTTACGCATATCGACCTTATCTATTTGAGCATATTGAACAAAAGCAATGAATTTCCTCTAAAATCAGTTGTTTACGGTTTTTCCTTTATCTTGCTATTTACAATCAAATCAATAACCGAAGCTGAGATTTCAATTATAGACATTATTAGAATATTTTTGACAATGTTCACGCCTGAACCATACATTCCCCTTGCAACCAGAAAAAGACAGCTGATATAACCGGCAGTAACTGCAGCTAATAAACCGTCGATTATAAACACCATTATTGTCTTCACAGAGAATATACGGTTTGTCCCCGACAGGCTCCTAAAAATAATATTTATCCCAATAATCATAATAATAACCACGCAGAAATCCGCCAGGATCTCCATCATCATGTTGTGGGTAAGCCCAATCAGAGAAATAATGACTGTTGCGAAAATAATACCAATAAAAGTTGCAATAATTGGCAGTCCTTTCCACTGTGCTTTCTTTGAAAGCTCAATACTTATATGAACACAAATCGCCATAATCAATGTTTCCGGGACTTCTTTGATTATTACAAAAACGGTTGAATACGCTGCCTCGGAAGCATTAATTCCTTCTCCATATTTATTGAGCATATCCACCCAAACATCACACAATGGTATTCTTTCAATTAAAGAGCCTATTACGCCTTCTAACACATTGCCTCCACTTTCAGCTCCGAATATCAGACGTATGATAAGTGCAAATACCGGCAAAATAAATATAACAATCATGATCTGCGCAACACTACCGTAGATCATGGGCTTTTTAACACGTTTCATATTCAGCCACTCCTGCCAGACAACAAAATAAGAGTAAGAAACGGCAGAACAATTCACTTGCTGCCGATTGTCTTTTCTTTTTCATCAGCAGGACCGTTATCCGCTATAAAACCTGCGTCGGTCAGCTGGGCATAGCGTTCAATAGTCATGATAACCATTGACCCATATCCGTTTTTGGTGAGTATGATAGGTTCGCCGGTTGTAAGCAAGTCCTTTTCAACCTCCGGATATTTATTTCTTAAATCTGAAACTGGCCTGATATTAATCATATTATCGCTCCTTTGCGTCTTTTGTGATTGTATTTTATCATAATTTTATCATTATGTCAAGATAATTTTGCGCTTATTTGCTATTTGCAAATACTTTTTTGCTTATTTCCAACCCCCTCCTCCCGGCGTTACTGTTTTGACGGTTTTTGTTTACTCCCGAGAATTATTTTGCCGGGGAATAAGGTAAAAATATTTACATACCGGATGAGTTTAATTATAATTGCATTGTATATTTCATTTTTTAATTTCATTTAATTTCAAACAGATATTATCGAAAACTTTCCGGGAGGGAGAATATTTATGTATGAATGGAATCTGTTTCTGAATATCCTGCTGTCGATAGTCATGGTTGTCAGCTCGGCGCTCGCTCTGCCTGTCAATTCCCTGCTCTTCCGCATTGACAGCGAGGCCTCGGTATTCGAGAGCGGCGACGATATGTATACCGTAATCTGGTCGACCTCGCTTCCCGGCACGGGATATGTCACTTATGAATATGAGGGCGAGGAATACACGGTCTGGGATGAGCAGTATGCCATCATCCGCTCAACCGACTCGGTTCACAGCGTGCGTATTCCGAAAGAGCATCTCGACAACAATACCTACACTTATCATTCGCAGCATGTCGGCACGAAGCGCGCCTATGTCGCTGTCAAGGGCAGGACCGTATCTTCGGATCCCGTTGAATTCAAGGGATATACGGGGCAGGATGAGATTCACGCGCTGCTTCTCTCCGATATTCACGAAAACCCCGATAACGCCGAAAAGGCGATGAAAAATTTTGATGTTCCCGCGGATCTGCTGATTATGAACGGCGACGAGGTCAGCCTGATGACGACAGAGCGCAAATTCAAGCAGGTGCTGACCTATGCGCACCGCTTTTCGAAGGGTGAAATACCCGTAATCTATACGCGCGGAAACCATGAAAACCGCGGAGAATACAGCATCCCTTCGGTTGAGATTTTCAAGACGACCACGGGCGGAATGTATTACACCTGCAACTACGGCCCGATAAGCTTTCTCTGCCTCGATACGGGCGAGGATAAGAAGGATACCGACTGGACTTACAGCGGGCTGGTCGACCTGACAACATACATAGGCGATGAAACAGCGTGGATGGAGTCGCTCACTCCCGATGAAGACGCGGAATACAGATTGGCGGTGGGACATATGCCGAACGCGGACAACCGCTACGGCTATGACTGGACAGACACTCTTGAGGGGCTCGGTATAGACCTCTATGTCGCCGCGCACAAGCACCGCATAAGTTACGAATACAACAAAGGAAAATTCCCGTTCTATCAGATGATTGACGGAGGGAAGTCAAGGGATGACGATTATCTCGCGACTATGCTGACATTCGCGCAGGGAAAGATCTACGCGGAATGCTTTGACCAGAAAGGCAACTTCAGAGGCGACTATACATATGAAATAAACTGATTACCGAAAGCCCGCAGGCGAAATCACAGGCGGCTTCATCAGTGAAAAGATGAAGACCGGCACGCTGCAATTCAATCTCAATTAAAAACTCAGCGCAAAAAGTCCGCAGATTCGATTGAATCTGCGGACTCTGTTTTATATTCGCTTTTTTACCTTATGCGTTCGAATTCGTTGCTGCCGGCGAGATCATCCGAGCTGCTCTTCCAGGTGAGGTGGTCGGTATCTTTGAAAATTATCCTTCCTGAACGATTTGTTTTTGATTACTATTACCGCCGCTATGGCTGCGACGAGAACGGCAATCATAATTATACAGAGTGCCTTCTTTTTCATTAGCTCTCACCACTCAATAATTCTCAAGCGACCAGATATATTCTTCCGCCCAACTGTACTGATTCATAAACTCGCCGTGATAACTGTCAGCAGCGTCAGCTGTGCCGGTAAGATAATCATAATAGTCGCACTTGATTAAACCTGTATCAATCGCATAGGAATTACTGTTATGTATCAGTATACCCTCAAATCCCTGCTGTATCAAATCTTTTCTTAAAAAATAGAAGATCGTCTTGAAATTGAGTATCGCTTTTTCGGGAGTCATGGATTCGCCGAATATTGCGGCGCAGATTTTTTTTCTGCTCGCGGACGCGCCTTTGAGACAAATCAGGTAGGCGAGCATTTCCTTTTCTCTCTGCCTCTTGAAAGTCATCGGTTTTCCGTCTGCGAAGACCTCAAAATTACCGAAGCACTTCACTGTGATTTTTGCTTTTTCGCCTTTATCGACCGGTGTGCGCAAATTGTCGAGCACGGCTTTGAGATCCTTATCCATCACGGGCTTCAGAATATATCCGCTGACAAAAAGCTTGAGCGCGTCAAGCGCGTATTCGCTGTAAGCCGTGACCATGACTATATTCATTTTCGGGCATTTCTTCTTGATTATCTCCGCAAGTGCCAGCCCGTTTTTGCCCGGCATCTGAATATCGAGAAACGCAATGTCAAACGCGCTTTTTTCTATAAGCTTCATCGCGGAATTGTATTCGGAAGCGAAAGAGTATTCGTTACCGGGTGCCACTCTCTCGAGAGCTTCCGACAGGTCCTCTCTGAGGTATTCCTCATCGTCAACTATAAGTATCTTCATATTCACTGTTCCTTCGGAATTATAATAGTTACCTTCGTGCCCTTGCCGGGCTCACTGC
>CAMUZD010000131.1 GCA_947165115.1 uncultured Clostridia bacterium | reverse complement strand
CTTTTTCGTCAAGCGATACGGGATCGCCGAAGAAGGCGCTGTTTCCGGTGAGAAACGCGGAGATGAACATTGTCAGAGCGCCGTAGGAATCCGCCTCGCAGGCGCTCGGGATGCCGAGATCGTTGAGAATTCCGAGAACGGAGCAGACCGGAGTGCCGAAGGCCGTGAAGAAATCGGGCCAGCAGCGGCTCGCGAGAGCGCCGATGCCATGCTCTTTCACGTAATCGGAATAGGCCTTGTAAAGCCGCGCGAAATCGGCGACGTTTTTGCTCTCGATTGCGTCGAGTCTGTTGATTCTCTTCGCCGCGTCCTCAAGATAAGGAGCGATTTCCTCATCCGTATATGATTTCGCGCTGTCGATAAGCTCCCTTGCCTCGATGGATTCGAGCGTTACGCCGAAAACCCTGAGCATTTCGGAATCGAGAGCTCTGCCGAAGCCGAAGCCCTGGGGAGTGTGACCTACCTGGAGAAGACGAAGGGAGTTCATTGCCTTTCTGACCTTCGCCGCAGCTACCGCCGACGAGACGGCGGTTTTCACGCACTCCTCATCGGGCGAGCCGAATACATATTCGAATTTTCTGCCGAAGGCGGTCATCATATTGCCCGCCGAGAAGGCGCCCGTCAGGGAGTTGAGGCGCAGTCTCGTGCCGTCGATTACGGGCTCGCGCAGAGTCCAGAGCAGCACGGGGCAGTCGAATT
Organism: uncultured Clostridia bacterium; assembly: GCA_947165115.1. GTDB lineage: Bacteria > Bacillota > Clostridia > Oscillospirales > Acutalibacteraceae > CAG-177. The sequence continues at coordinate 4,884 of CAMUZD010000131.1, read as the reverse complement.
CATGCAGAATTTCCGCCATATAGGCGGCATTCGCGAAGGTCAGATTCTGCACTATTACAAGATCCGCCTGCCTGCCCGAAATATATGCCCTGAGCTTATCTATGCTCAGCAGCATCTCATCGGGAACCGCGGTGTTTTCATCGATATCTTTGAGCAGTTTTATGCTTTTTTCAAATTCCGCCTGAGCGCTTTCGAGATGAAATGTGCCGACGCCTATCGGAATATAAACGGGTCTGAAATCCATAATTATCAATCCTCTATGCCGTTGACTATTTTATAAGTGGCGCGGAAGTCGCCCTTGCCCATACCCATTTCCATGCCTTTGTCAAAGACTGCCTTGCAGTTCTGAAGTCCGGGCATCGGCAGACCGACCTGCTCGGCGAGGCGCTGGGCTATGCCGAGGTCCTTATGCTCGTTTTCGAGCGAGAAGGCGGTGGTCCAGTTATTGTTCTTGAGATTTTCCTTCTGGGATTCGAGATAGAAATTGCCCGCTCCGCCGTAGGAGACGGCAGTCGCGAAATCGTCAATCGAAATGCCGAGCTTGCGGGCGAGGCCGAGAGTCTCGTTCACGCCGTTCTGAATCTCGGCGACGAGCGTATTGTGGCAGATTTTCATCGTGATTCCCATACCGTTATTGCCCATACGGATGACATTGCAGCCCATATAGGTGAGAATCGGCTTTATTACGGGATAGAGCTCCTCGTCGCAGCCGACAAGCACTCCGAGAGTGCCGTCGATGGCGGCGGGCTTTGATTTGACAACAGGAGCGTCCGCCCACTGCGCGCCCTTCGCCTTAATCATCGCGGCGCACTCGAGTGAGACTGACGGGTCGATGGTGCTCATATCTATACAGATTTTCGTTTCGTCAATATAGGGGAGAAGCTCGGTGTAAACGCCCTTGACGTGCTCCGATTTCGGAACCATCGTGATAATCACATCGGCGTTTTTCGCGACCTCGATATTGTTTTCGCAGGGGACGGCGCCGAGAGCGGCGAGCTTTTCGACCTGCGCCTTGTTGAGGTCCGAAACGAAGACCTTGTCATCGTGCTTTTTGACTATGTTGGCGCTCATGGATTCGCCCATGATGCCGAGTCCGATAAATCCTATTTTCATATCTTATCACTCCGTAATCGTTTTATCCCACGCGCCCTGGAATTTTGCCAGGCCGTAGTCGGTGAAGGGATGATAGAAGCTGTCCTTGAATACCTGAAGGCCCGCGGTGACGATGTCCGCGCCCGCGACGGCGCAGTCAACTATCTGCTTGCCGTTTCTGACCGCGGCGCAGATAATCTGAGTTTCGCCGAGGAAGCCGTAATTCGCGTACATTTCGACTATATCGTTGATGTAGCCCACGCAGTCCTCACCGCTGTTTTCCTTCCAGCCGATGAACGGGGAGACGAAGAGGGAGCCGTTTTTGGCGGCGATGAGCGCCTGGGAAGCGGAGAAGACGAGGGTGAGATTAGTGCGTATGCCTTCTTTTTCAAGGCGTCTCGCGGCGGCGATGCCCGCCTCGGTGCAGGGAATCTTGATTACGAAATTCTTGCACATACCGGAGATTTTTCTCGCCATTTCGACCATTTCGTCGGCGTTGTCGAGGTGGGGATTGATTTCAACCGAAATCGGGAAGACCTCCCAGCCCTCTATGCCCTTTTCCTTAACGAAATCGGCGAGCTCCGCGATAACCGTATAGAACGGCTTGCCGCTGTTCATGATGTGATTGGGATTGGTAGTGATTCCGTCGATGCCGAAGGTGTCATACGCCTCGCGGATTTCATCGATTTTTGCCGAGTCAAGAAAATACTTCATTTGATTTTCCTCCCTTTATATATCTTTAATTTTATTCATGATTTCAAGCAGAGCGGGGTCTGCGTTTTTCCTGTAATAGACGGGGATTTTCCCCATCGGAGCTTCGACGACATAGAGGCCGCCGCCGAGCTGCCTGCCGGTGAAGAGCTCGACCCATTCGTCATCGGGCAGCCAGACCTGCCTGAGAGCCGCGCCCTTTTTTATGACGGGGGCGACGAGGATATCCCTGCCGAGCAGGTATTCGTAGCTCTCCTTATACGCTCTCTCTTCATCGTAGTAGAAGAAGAGCGGCCTGACGGCTCCGATGCCCGTCTCGGCATTGTATTTCACAAGGCCCTGTATATAGGGCTTGAGCAGGGTGTGGATTTTGCTCATCCTCGTCTGATGCGAGAGCGTCTCTTCGCTCGCGTCAAACTGCGCGTTTATATCGGGATTGTTGCCCTCGTGGCTTCTCATGAGGGGCGAGAAAGCGTTCATTTCGCACCAGCGCATATAGAGCTCCTCGCTGCGCCTCATCTTGCCGAAGGTGGTGTAGCCGCCGATGTCGCTGTGGCTCAGGCCGAAGCCGCTGCAGGTGAGCGAGAGCATCGCGGGTATTACCGAGGGCATTCCGTTGTCAATTGAGAAATCGACGTGATTGTCGCCGTTCCACATCATTGTCGAATACTTCGGGGTCGCCGTGTGGCCCGCTCTCGTGAAGAACATGATTTCGCCGAGCTTGCCGGCCTCCTCAATCGCCTCGCGGTTGAGCTGAGCCCATCTGGCGGGCCAGGTGTTATGCACCTGCTCGGCATCCTCGCCGCTGTAAAGCACGCAGTCGGTCGGCAGATATTCGCCGAAATCCGCCATCCAGCCCGAGAGACCGAATTCAATCATATTCTTCTTGATTATTCCCTTGAGCCATTCCCACGCCTCGGGATTCGTGAAATCAACCATCGCGGCGGGGAAGGTCGTAATCGTCACATAATAGTCCTTGCCGTCTTTATCCTTGACGCAGTATCCCTTCTCGCTCGCCTCTTTATAGAGCGGCTTCTCAATCGCGAGGAAGGGGTTGCAGTAGCCGAGAACCTTGATATTCTTCGCGTTCAGCTCCTCAATCGCCCTGTCGAGTCCGGGATAGAGTTCCTTATCCCACTCCCAGTTCCACATCAGCTGTTTGCCGAAGGCGGTGATGCGCCTGCCCTCCCAGTCCTGAATCCACACGCCGGTCACGTTCATTCCGCGCTCAAGGCAGTTCTTCACCTTGTTCATCATTATTTCGGTGCCGCCCTGAATGCCGAGAATAACGCCGTCGTGAACCCAATCGGGGAGCTCGGGCTGCCTGCCGAGAAGGGCGGAAAGATCGGAGACGGTCTCCTCAAACGTGTCGCCGAAGCCGATAGTGAAATTATCGATGCTGTCTATTTTGAGCGAATGGAATTCGGGATGGGTGAAATCGAATTCGCATCTCGCCGTCGTCTGCGAATGGAAATAATATTTTTTGCTCGAGAGGAATGTCGGCTGGGCGTAATAGGTCTCGTAATCGGAGAATTTATGCTTCTTGCTCAGAATATCGATGCCGAGCTTGATTTTGAGATATTTCTTCGAGAGCATCTTCGCGTTCTGATGCTCGGCGACCCAGACATTGACCTTCTGACCGCGAAGGTCGAATTCGGTGAATGTCTCGCCTGTGCCGTAAACGTGCTCATCCTCCGACGCGGGCAGATTGATTATCATTCTGTTATATGCGTCGAGCCCGCTGAATTCGGCATAGACGCGCTCACCCGAGAGAGTCAGCACCGCCCTGCCTTCATTGAGAGTGATTTCCACCACGCCGTCGTTGAGCGTGATTTTTTTAACCGTGAGGGGCTTGTCAACATAGGTATTTTCCTTTATCGTGAAGCTGCCTCTCGTCATTGAATAGCTGTTTTTGCCGTAGCCGACGCGCAGAGCAGGGCCGCCCGTATAGACGGTGTAAACGCACCTGCCGTTCCGCATCAGCTTCAGGTCTTTGTCTTTGAGAATGAATTCAATCATGCGCAGATTACCTCGTTATATTTATCTTATTTATTTTATACTAAAAGAATAATAATTGCAATATCATATTGACAAATATTGCCGCTTATCCTATTATTGAATTACAATATTTTTCATTTACGGAGGTAACGCAGATGTATCTCGGAATTATCAACGGCTGGGAAAGAGACCACTTCAGAGCCGTCAGCGGACTCGGCCTCAAAGGAGTGGAATTCTGCATCAATCACGATGTGGATTCCGCAAAAGTTCTTGAAAAGAAAGAGGAAATAAAGAGCGCATCCGAAGAATTCGGTGTTCGTGTCGGCTCAATCGGCAGATGGGGAATGACGAGAATCGACGAAAACGGCGAAATCATCCCCGAGGCCCTGCAGCACGATAAAAATCTCATCGACCTCGCATCTTTTGTGGGCTGCCCGGTCTTCAACGCCGGCTGCAACTATATCGATTCGAGAAGCTACTATGAGAACTGCGATTCGGCAATAAAATATTTCTCCGCGCTGATTGACTACGCGAGGGATAAGAACGTAAAAATCGCGGTCTATAACTGCGACTGGAGCAATTTCGTCTATGATCCGAAGGCCTGGTCGTATATTCTCGGGGCCCTTCCCGAACTCGGCATCAAATACGATACCTCGCACGCGATCAACAGAAGAGCGGATTATCTCAAAGAAATCGCCGACTGGGGCGAGAGAATCTATCATGTTCATATCAAGGGCAACCTTCAGGTAAACGGCAGCACCTACGACGATTCGCCCGCAGGCCTCGACACAACAAAATGGAGCGCGGTGATGTCCCTGCTCTATATCAAGGGTTACAACGGCATGCTCTCAATCGAGCCCCATTCCCATAACTGGAGAGGCGCCAAGGGCCAGTGGGGAATAAGATTCACGATAGACTTCATGAAAAAATATGTGATGCCCGAGGATTTTGAAGAAGCCGACGACGTCTACTTCCCGTAAGATAAAAGAGCGGCAGTCTGCAGTATATATGCAGGCTGCTTTTTTTATATTGTATTTCAGAAAAATATGTAGTATAACAATATAACTATTTGAAAAAGATTGA
>CAMUZD010000130.1 GCA_947165115.1 uncultured Clostridia bacterium | reverse complement strand
GTTATAGTCTGCCCTCACTGGGGCAATGACTACGGCAAAGACGTCACTCCGGAGCAGAGAGCCATGGCGAAGAAGCTCGCCGAATGGGGAGCGGACGCCGTAATCGGCACGAATCCGCACGAACTTCAGGAAATGGAAATCATTGACAATACGGACGGCTCGACCACGCTCGTCGCCTATTCTCTCGGCAATTTCTCATATCCCGCGGAGAAGGGCGAGCAGCTCCTCGGAGGTCTGCTGAGCTTTGAGCTTGTCAGGAATACCGGCACAAACACGATTACGCTCGAGAATATCCGCATGCGCGGCGTCGTCACGCATTACGGAATGGATATGTCGAATGTCCGCCTCTATATGCTCGATGATTATACGAGCGAGCTCGCGAACGTTCACGCGGTCAGCCGCGAAATAACGCCGAATTTCGGCCTGAGGTATCTGAAAAAACTTCTCAGCGACAGAATTGACGGCAAATTTCTGAGGTAAGCATGGATTATTCATTTGAAATTTCTGCAAAAGAAAAGGGATATAAACTCATCTGCGGAATCGACGAGGCGGGCAGAGGCCCTCTCGCGGGACCCGTCTATGCGGCCGCGGTTATTCTGCCAGAAGGCCTTGAAATAGAAGGACTCAACGATTCCAAGAAGCTCACCGAAAAGAAGAGGGAAGCCCTCTTTGATATCATAAAAGAGAATGCGGTCGCTTATTCGATAGGCACCGCAAGCGCAAGGGAAATCGACGATATAAACATCCTGCAGGCGACCTATCTCGCGATGAGAAGGGCGGTCGAAGGTTTACCTGTTCCCGCGGATTACGCGCTCGTTGACGGCAACCGCATGCCGCCGCTCGCCATACCGGCCGAAACGATAATCAAGGGTGACACGAAGAGCCCGTCAATTGCCGCGGCGTCGATTCTCGCGAAGGTCAGCAGGGACAGATACATGTATGAGCTCGACCGCGAACTGCCCGAATATCAGTTCTCAAAGCATAAGGGCTACGGCACGGCGCTCCACTATGAAATGATAAAGAAATACGGCGTTTCGGAGCATCACCGCCTGTCATTTCTCAAGAATTTAAGCGAGAAATAATATGATAAAGAATAAACCCGGTGTCTGGGGCGAGCTTTTCACCGCCAGATACCTCAGGGATAACGGCTATAAAATCATAACCTCAAACTATACCTGCCGCTTCGGCGAAATCGACCTCGCCGCGATGAAGGATGATGTGCTCTGCTTCGTCGAGGTCAAGACCAGGGCGCAGGATGCGGAAAACCGCCCGATGGAGGCGGTTGATGAGGAGAAGCAGAATAAAATGCGGCTTGCCGCGGACAGCTTCATTTCTTATTCCAAGCTCAGAAACGCCACGCGCTTCGATGTCTGCGAAGTCTGGCTCGATGAAGATTCGAAGCTCGTGAAACTCAACTATATACCAAACGCTTTTTGATATGCCCATAAAGCGGGCGGTTAAGGAAAATGCGCACAGCGGCTTGATATGCCGCAAACCGGACTGCACAAATGCAAAGCGCTTGAAACAAATTAAACCTGACAACGAAAGGGCGGTGAACCGGATTGATAGAGAGCATAACAAATTATCTTGTAGGCACTTTTCAGGGAAGGGTGCCTGCGGAGCTGATAATTTTCTTTATATCTCTTCTTCCGGTTCTCGAGCTCAGAGGCGGTATGATCGCCGCGAAGCTCCTCGGCGTGGGGCTTCTGAAGGCGTTCGTCATCTGCTATCTCGGCAACATCCTGCCGATACCGTTCATCCTGCTCTTCATCCGCAGGATTTTCAGATTCCTGCGAAAGTCAGAAAAGCTCGGCGCGCTGGTCGACAAAATCGAGATGCGCTCGATGAAAAAGCGCGATAAAGTCCTCAGATACAAGCAGTGGGGTCTGCTGATGTTCGTCGCGATTCCTCTGCCCGGCACGGGCGGCTGGACCGGCGCTCTGCTCGCCGCCCTGCTCGATATAAGAATCAAGAAATCCCTGCCGATAATTGCGCTCGGCGTCTTCATTGCGGACCTTATTATGGCAATTGTCTCTTACGGTCTGCTCGGCGCGGTTATAGGCTGACATAATTAAGGGGGAACTACCATGGTATATGTAACCGGCGATATGCACGGCGATATAAGCCGCTTTTCCGATCCCGCTCTCAGGCAGCTCAAGAAGGGCGACGTGCTGATGATCTGCGGCGATTTCGGCTTTCTCTGGGATAACAGCAAGCAGGAGCAGAAGAATCTCAAGAAGCTTGCCTCCAAAAAATATGACATCTGCTTCGTTGACGGCACCCACGAGAATTTTGAAATTCTCAATTCCCTGCCCGTTATCGACTGGCAGGGCGGCAAGGTTCACAGAGTCGCCGGCAATATTTTCCACCTGATGAGAGGTCAGATATATAAAATCGACAATATCAGCTATTTCACCATGGGCGGCGGCGAGAGCCCCGATATAGATATCAGATTCGAGGCGAACGCCTGGTCGAAGGATGAATTCCCGAGCCGCGACGAGATGGTCGAGGGCGCGAAACGCCTCGAGGAGCTCGACTGCAAGATTGACTATATCATCACCCACGAGCCCCCCGTGAAGGTCAAGACATTCCTCTCGCTCAAGGATGAGGAGAAAGTCGCCGTCAACGGCCTCAACACCTACCTCGACGAGCTTTCAACCGCCTGCACCTACCGCCGCTGGTTCTTCGGCTCGATGCATCTCGACAAATTCATCTCCTCCTCAATGGTCGCAGTCTACCAGGCGGTAATCAACACCATCACCGGCGAGGTTATAACGAAGTAAGTAAACAAACGGCGCATGAGCGCCCCGCATAGCCATATTCAAAGAAGGTCGCTTCCCGGTCTTCTTTGTTTTATCTTGATGACTGTTATTATGAAAACGGGAAAGAAAGGAAGCAGGATTTATGGTATATTTTGATGAGAAGAGCACCATTTTCTCTCCGACCTGGAAAGAGAAGGCTTTCAATGAGCTTATAGAAATCGAACTGAAACGCGGAGGCCGGATAAAAGCTTCAAAGATTCTGAAATATATTTCCCTGAGCAAGCTTTTTATCGATCAGATTTATGAGCTTTATGATGTCCTGAAGGACGAGGGAATTGAAATAATCGATGATCTCAGGGATGAGGAGCTCGGATTTGTTACCTCTCTTCCCGAGCATTATCCTCCCAGAGCGGAAAACAGCAAGAGCAGAGCCGACAGCATACAATACCTCAAAGATGTTGATAAGATACCGATGATGAGCGATGAAGAGGCATGGGAGGAACTTCTGCAGTATATCACCGATGAAGATCAGAAGCACAGGAAAAAGGTTGCAGAAGGTTTTCTGAGAATACCTGAGGTATATGCCCGCCGCACCGGGGAAATCTGCTATATCGATCTGGTTCCCGAGGCAAATCTCGGTCTTATATATGCCATTGAGAATTTCCGTCTTGACAAGGAGATCGTTTTTTCAACTTTTGTAAAATACAGCGTGGAACATGCGATAGTTAAATACTTATCGGAAAGAAGGCATAGCCCGCAACGTTATTCTGCAAATTCTCCGATGAGGGAAACGGAAGTCGATTTCGGACACTTTATAATATGGAAATGTTCGGTGTTTAATATAGAAAACGGCAAAAAGCCCACCCCTGAGCAGATCGCAGAAGAAACGAGTTGTTTTCTGTATGATATCCGCGAACAGCTAAGAAAAAAGCCCGAAGTTATGAAAGAATACTTTGATCTCAGCGAAGAGGAAGAATAAAAGATAAAGGGAGTATTGCTGTGAGTAACCCCATCCCGGGAAAGGAGACAAATCATGATAGACGGTATTGAAGTTTTAGAGAGTTTAAATCTCTCGCTCACCGACGAAAAAGATCAGGCGAAGCTCATGTCGCTCATAAAGGGCAAAAACTACATTGTGAAATTTCCTGTTTTTGTTGTATACTGCGCCGACGAGGAAGGAATGAGAATCATCTATGACTGCATGGACGGTCAGCTTTCGGGTAAGGAGCTCAATATAATGCAGCGTAAGATCGTGGAGAACGCCTTCATTATCGATGATGACGAGCTGACTTTTGAAACGCTGTCGGAAATTCTTGAAAAGAACGTATTTGATATGCTCGGTTCTGTTGACGTGGAAGTCACGGAGCACCTGGTCAGACTCAGCGCCGTTCCCCGCGAAAAGTAGCAGTATACGGTAAAGACCGGGGCGGGCGAAGCTTACACTTTCGAAGAGTCAAGCCCGATGGATATAGCCGAGACAGGCATAATGATTCCGCATGAAAGCTATCTGCTCTATAAACTTGAAAACCCCGGTTTTTAACCGGAGACGGATAACGGAAACAGTCTGGAATTGACGGTTGTAAAGACCGGCGGAGGGAGGTATCATCATGGCGAATATATGTCACACAAGCGTTGCGGTTTTCGGCGAACGCAGCGAGCTCGAAGCGCTTGCCGGATACATCGACAAATTCAAGGAAAGCTTTGATATCGAGCATCCCGAGTATGCCAGATACGGCATTTTTGAGCGGGACCTCGCGGAGAAATTCGGCTACGAAGCCGAGGATGAATATGACGCTAACGGCTGGATTTCCTCATGGGAACTTGAGAAGGACTGCCTGAGACTCTGGCAGGAGGACCGCTGGGGCCCGAAAACATATTTCTGGTATCATATAACCCGGCAGTTTGACGGGCTTTACTATGTGTATTATGCATCGTGCCCGATGAGCGGAATATTTGACTGCACCGATGATGAGCACCGCTTTTTTCAATACACCAAATTCACGGTCGACTTTGTAACCCTGGACGACAGGTATCTGAGCATCAGAGGCGGCGGCAACACCGAGGAGGAGCTGCTCGCCGATATCAACGGGAATTATCACACGAATTTCAGAAGCGCGCGCGATATTATGCGCTATTATGAATCCATCCCCGGTGAATTTCTCGACCCGGACCCCATGGGAATGGATTTCGTTTTCTTCCGCAACCCGTGGAAAAACGAGGGCAACCCCTTCTATGACGACGACGGATATGAAAACTAAGACAATAACAATACATAAATGAAACGGCGTATCGCAGAACGCACAAAAACAAGGCAGGGAGCAATCCCTGCCTTTTAGTTGATTATATAAATTATTTTTCAGATAAATCTGCCAGTTTCTTCTTGGCTTTTTCATTACCTTGCTCAGCTGCTTTGGTATACCATTCCACGGCTTTGGAAAGATTCTTTTCTACTCCTTCGCCGTTGTAATAGCACCAGCCGAGATTGTATTGAGCTCTGGCATATCCCTGCTCCGCCGCTTTGGTAAACAATTCCGCGGCCTTGGTAAGATCTTTTTCTACACCTTCACCGTTGGAATAGCAATTGCCGAGATTAAACTGAGCCCCGGCATGTCCCTGTTCAGCGGCTTTGGTATACCATTCCACAGCTTTGGCAAGGTTCTTTTCTACGCCGTCGCCGAATTCATAGCAAAAGCCGAGATTGAATTGAGCCTCAGAAAGGCCTTGCTCAGCGGCTTTGGTATACCATTCCACTGCTTTGGCGAGATTCTTTTCTACGCCGTTGCCGAGTTCATAGCACAGGCCGAGATTACACTGAGCCCCGGCATGTCCCTGCTCAGCGGCTTTGGTATACCATT
>CAMUZD010000129.1 GCA_947165115.1 uncultured Clostridia bacterium | reverse complement strand
GTTAAGCTCCTGAAGCAGATATTTTCTTATCTTTCCGCCTTCGCTCTCAAATGTCAGGGCGAAGGTGTTGTTTATATGCCCGTCAGTGATTCTTTCGGCGCTGACCGGCTCGCCTTCAAAAACAAAAGCGGTCAGTATTTCATCGGGTATTTCCTTGAATTTATTCATCTTACTTTCCTTTCTTCTTCAGAAGGGGCTTAAGGTACTGGCCGGTATATGACGCCTTGACCTTCGCGACCTCTTCGGGAGTGCCGGCAGCGACTATGTTTCCGCCCTCGTCACCGCCCTCGGGGCCGAGATCTATGATGTAATCGGCAGTCTTTATCATATCGAGATTATGCTCGATGACAATTACAGTATTTCCGGAGTCGACAAGCTTCTGAAGCACTTCGGTCAGGCGGTGGACATCCGCCGCGTGAAGGCCGGTGGTCGGCTCATCGAGAATATATACAGTCTTGCCTGTAGCCGTGCGCGAAAGCTCGGTCGCAAGTTTTACTCTCTGTGCCTCACCGCCGGAAAGCGTAGTCGCGGGCTGTCCGAGTTTGATATATCCGAGACCGACATCATAAATTGCTTCAATCTTTCTGCGGATTTTCGGAACTGCCTCAAAGAAATTCATCGCTTCCTCGACAGTCATTTCAAGCACATCGTGAATGTTTTTGCCTTTATAATGAACCTCGAGTGTTTCTCGGTTGTATCTCTCACCGCGGCATGTTTCACAGGGGACATATACATCCGCGAGGAACTGCATCTCTATTTTGACTATGCCGTCGCCCTGGCAGGCCTCGCATCTGCCGCCTTTGACATTGAACGAAAAGCGGTTTGCCTTGTAGCCGCGCTTCTTTGCGTCCGTGGTTTGAGCAAAGAGATCTCTTATATCGGTGAATACGCCGGTATAGGTTGCCGGATTTGAGCGCGGGGATTTGCCGATAGGGCTCTGGTCGATGGTTATGACTTTATCGAGATATTCCGTGCCTTCGATTCTTGAGAATTTTCCCTGAATCTTTTTGGCGTTATTGAGTTCAACCGCAAGATGTTTTGAGAGAATCTCATTTATCAGCGAACTTTTGCCGCTTCCCGAAACGCCCGTTACGCAAATGAATTCGCCGAGCGGAAATTTGACATCAATATTTTTGAGATTGTTTTCCGCCGCGCCGTAAACGGTAAGGAATTTGCCGTTTCCTTTTCTGCGCTTTTCGGGAACCTCAATCTTCTTTTTGCCGCTTAGATACTGACCAGTTATGCTCTCTTTGCATTTTATAATGTCGTCGGGAGTGCCGGTGCAGACTATATTTCCGCCGTGAATTCCCGCGCCTGGGCCGACATCCACAACATAGTCGGCAGAGAGGATAGTCTCTTCGTCGTGCTCAACAACTATAAGAGTGTTGCCTATATCTCTGAGGTTTTTCAGCGTTGCGAGCAATTTTGAATTATCCCTCTGATGAAGGCCGATGCTCGGCTCATCGAGAACATACAGCACGCCCATAAGAGACGAGCCTATCTGCGTTGCCAGGCGGATTCTCTGGGCTTCGCCGCCCGAAAGAGTGCCTGCGGCTCTTGAAAGCTGAAGGTATTCGAGGCCGACGCTTGAGAGAAACTCAAGGCGCGATCTGATTTCTTTGATTATAAGCCCGCCAATCAGTTTTTCCTTTTCGGTGAGTTTCAGATTATTGATGAATTCAAGTTCTTTCGTGATTGATTTATGTGAAAATTCATCAATGTTTATGCCGCCGACCGTGACATTGAGATATTCCTTTTTCAGGCGCGCGCCGCCGCATTCGGGGCAGGTTTCGCTCGCGGTATATTGCTCAAGTTCCGCCCTCTGCGCTTCGCTTGAGGTTTCAAGATAGCGTCTCTCGAGATTGTTTATGACACCTTCAAAATCGGCAAGATATGTGCCGCCGCCGTAGATACCGCCGCGCACGAATTTGATTTTTTTGCCGCCGGTTCCGTAGAAAATGATTCTTTTTGCTTCATCAGGAATCTTTTTGAAAGGCATATCGAGAGTGAAGCCGTATTCTTTAGCGAGGCCTTCGTAATACATCCTAGCAATCGTGCCGTCTGCAATTCCCCAGCCCGACGCTTTTATCGCCCCCTGATTTATCGAGAGCTTATCGTCGGGAACTATCATTTTTTCGTTGATCTTCTTGAATTCGCCGAGACCCGAGCATTTCGGACACGCGCCGAAGGGATTGTTGAAAGAGAATGAGCGAGGTTCAAGCTCCTCAATGCAGACTCCGTGCTCCGGGCAGGCAAAATTCAGCGAATAAAGTTGTTCTTTTCCGCCGACTATATCGACAGCGAGCAGACCGTCCGAAAGATTTGTCGCGGTCTCAATCGAATCCGCGAGTCGCGAACGAATCGAATCTTTTATCACAAGGCGGTCAACAACCACCTCGATTGTATGCTTCTTATTCTTATCGAGGGTAATCTCCTCGGATAAATCGTAGATGCTTCCGTCAATGCGCACTCTCGCGAAACCGCTCTTTCGCACCTGCTCGAGCTCTTTTTCGAATCTGCCTTTTTTACCCCTGGCAATCGGGGAGAGAAGCTGAATTTTTGTTCCTTCCTCGAGCGCGAGAATTCTGTCCGTTATGTCATCAACCGTCTGCCTGACTATCTCCCTGCCGCATTCGGGGCAGTGGGGGATGCCTATTCTCGCGTAGAGAAGTCGCAGATAATCATAGATTTCGGTCACTGTTCCGACAGTTGAGCGAGGATTGCGCGAGGTCGATTTCTGGTCTATAGAAATAGCGGGGGAAAGGCCGTCAATGCTCTCTACATTCGGCTTTTCCATCTGGCCGAGGAACTGGCGCGCATAAGATGAGAGCGATTCGACATAGCGTCTCTGTCCCTCCGCATATATCGTATCAAATGCGAGAGACGATTTGCCCGAGCCCGAAAGGCCGGTGAAAACTATGAGCTTATCTCTCGGAATCGTGACATCGATATTCTTGAGATTATGCTCTTTTGCGCCTTTGATTACTATCTTGTCTGCCATAATTACCCCTTGGAAGTTTTGGCCTTTGAGCCCGTATTTCTTATCTTCTCTATCCTGTCGCGCAGATACGCGGCGTGTTCGAATTCAAGTATCTTCGCTGCCGCCTTCATTTCGGCGGTCAGCTGGGCGATGAGCTTTTCTTTCTCTATTCTGCTCATCTTTGAATATTGTTTCTCGTCATCCGCGGCGGTTGAAATCTCAATGATTTCGTGGACGTCCTTGACTATAGTTTTGGGAACGATTCCGTTTTCCTCGTTGTATTTCATCTGCTTTTCGCGGCGGCGGTTTGTTTCGATTATCGCTCTCTCCATTGACGGAGTGACCGAATCGGCATACATGATAACCTTGCCTTCCGCGTTTCTCGCGGCTCTGCCGACTGTCTGTATAAGCGAAGTTTCGCTTCTCAGGAAGCCCTCTTTATCCGCGTCGAGAATCGCGACAAGCGATACCTCGGGAATATCGAGGCCCTCGCGCAGAAGGTTTATACCGACGAGCACATCGAAATCGCCGAGGCGCAGGCCCCTTATGATTTCCATTCGCTCTATCGTATCTATATCGTGATGCATATAGCGGACCTTGATATCAAGATTCTCAAGGTATTCGGTCAGGTCCTCCGCCATCTTTTTCGTAAGAGTCGTCACAAGCACTCTCTCGTGATTTTCAACCCTCATATTGATTTCGGAAACAAGGTCGTCAATCTGCCCCTCAACCGGTCTTACCGAGATTTCGGGATCAAGCAGACCTGTCGGTCTTATGACCTGCTCAACTATAGCGGCGCTCTTTTCCTTCTCAAAATCGCCGGGAGTCGCGCTCACGAATATTTTCTGATGCACCTTTGAATAGAATTCATCAAAGGTCAGCGGCCTGTTGTCAAATGCCGAGGGGAGGCGGAAACCGTAGTCAACGAGGCTGGTTTTTCTTGCCCTGTCGCCGCCGTACATCGCTCTGACCTGCGGGAGAGTGACGTGGGATTCATCGACAAAAAGTATGAAATCATCCGGAAAATAATCGAGCAGCGTAAACGGCATCGAGCCCGGCTCTCTGCCCGACATAATTCTAGAATAATTTTCAATACCCTTGCAGAAGCCCGTTTCACGCAGCATTTCGACATCGTATTCCGTTCTCTGCCTTATTCTTTGAGCTTCGAGCAGTTTGCCTTCGCTCTCAAAGTATTTAACCCTCTCCTCCATCTCGCCGAGGATTTCCTCAACCGCCCTTTCCATTTTATCGGAGGCGATTACATAGTGCGATGCGGGATAAATCGCGACATGGGAGAGTGTGCTCTTCACCTGGCCGGTGAGGGCGTTGATTTCGCTTATTCTGTCAATTTCATCGCCGAAAAATTCGACTCTTATCGCATTTTCATTTGAATACGCGGGGAATATCTCGATAACATCTCCGCGTACCCTGAATTTGTTTCGGCTGAAATCTATGTCATTTCTCTCATACTGAATTGAGATGAGTTTTTCAATTATTTCATCCCTGCTTCTTTCCTGCCCTGTTCTCATGGAGATAACCATTGAGCGGTAATCAATCGGATCGCCCAGAGTGTAGATGCAGGATACGGAGGCAACAATAATCACATCCCGTCTCTCGGAGAGTGCCGAGGTAGCGGAATGGCGGAGCTTGTCTATTTCATCATTTACCGCGCTGTCTTTCTCGATATATGTATCGGTCGTTGCGATATACGCTTCGGGCTGATAATAATCATAGTAAGAAACGAAATACTCAACCGCATTATCGGGAAAGAATTCGCGGAACTCCCCGCAGAGCTGAGCCGCGAGGGTTTTGTTATGCGCGAGAACGAGAGTCGGCCTGTTGAGGCGGGCAATTACATTCGCCATGGTGAATGTTTTGCCCGAGCCCGTGACACCGAGCAGAGTCTGTTCATCGTATCCCGCGTTTATTCCTTTTACAAGCGCGTCGATTGCCTGCGGCTGGTCGCCGGTCGGCGAATACGGCGCCTTGAGAATGAATTTGTCCATAGTTTACAGTCCTGTTTACAGTATTCATTATATTATATCATAATAAGATATTCTTATCAAGTAAAATATAGCCGGCAGACCCCTTGTCAAAAGCCGGAGAATATTATAAAATAAACTGAATAAAGCTAAGGAGAAATCATCTTGCAGGAACATCAGATTCATATAAGAAACGTAATAATGTGGGTGCTCGGAATGGTGCTCTGCCCGTTAGGCGTAACCCTGAGCGCGAGGGCGGGATACGGCGTTTCAATGATAGAGGCACCGGTCTATGTCACCTATCTTCGCTTGTCACAGTCAATTCCGAAATTCACCTTCGGAATGGCGGAATATACAGTTCAGGCGCTGGTGCTGATACTGCTCTGCGTACTGATTAAAAAATTCAGGGCGAGATACCTTCTTTCATTCGGAACGGCGGTTATCTTCGGAATAATTCTCGATGCCTGGAGAAACGTTATAGGAACGCAGGTATATGATAAAACGGGCATAAGGATTCTCGCCTGCGCGGCCAGTATAGTTATTGTATCATTCGCGATTGCCTGCTTTTTCCGCACCGACCTTCCGCAGGAGGTGTGGGAGCTTTTCGTCAAGGAATATTCCGAAAACAAGAATAAAAGAATCAGAAAAGTCAAGTGGATATACGAT
>CAMUZD010000128.1 GCA_947165115.1 uncultured Clostridia bacterium | reverse complement strand
AAGTGCGTCAAGCACGGAAGCCGCGGCGTTGCTGCGCGGATAAACACGCCCTTCCGAATCGGAGAACGTCAACATACCCAAAGAGGCAAAGAATTCAACCACCTTTTCGGGAGGATATTTATTCAATGCCTTATCGGCAAAATCTTTGTTGCGATAATCGTGGCTGAGCGCATTTATATTGGTAAGATTGCATCTTCCGTTACCCGTTGCGAGAATCTTCTTTCCCACCCTCGGCAGATGCTCAAACAGCGCGATTTTTATATCGGGATGAATGCGGTTTGCCTGAATCGCAGCCGCCAGTCCGGATGCGCCCGCGCCGATTATTCCGAGATTGTATTCTTTCATAATATCACCGAGAGAATTATACAATAATTACAGGTTATTATCAAGAATAATTTGGAGGTGTTTATTCACATTAACTAAACAAGAAGGGGTGATTCTATGAACAAATGGAAAACGGATTATAACATAATACGGCCCGCTGTTTATCAGCGGGCCGTAATTATTGACTGTATTCGATTATACGCCTGTATTGGAGATGGTTGCTCTGTAGCAGCACTGCTTGATGCCGTCCGGACTGTATTTATAGCAATACGCCGCGTTGGTCATCTTGGGAATAACGAAGTCCGGTCTCTTTGCACCCCAGATAAGCATCTGGCCTACCATGATATAGGGGGAGAAGAGATAAGCGAGCTTGCGGGGGGAAGCAAGATTCCAGATGCAGGTTGCGAACCAGCAGCAGTTGAATCCCCAGTTCCAGTAATTGTGACGCTTAAGTGCATCGGGTATTTTATTCATTTCTCTGCGGGAAACATTGGTAGCCATGCAATATGCTCTGCCGTATGTTTCGGGCTTGATCCAGTGTCTTTCGAGATTGAAGAATATACCTGCGCCGTCGGTGCCTCTCTCTTTGAATGCGCCCATCGAGAAATCGCCGTGAGCTTTGATATAATAATCATCGCAGACCTTGAGGGGCTTATCGGTCAGGTTCTTGATATAAATCCAGCAATGGGGAACCTTCGGATTAGCAAAGGTAACAAACACCCACATTTTTGCAACTGTGTCGCGCAGATTTTCTTTGGGTTCTGCAGGAGCGGAGGTAGTCTCTTCCTCTGCCGCAGCAGTGGTCTCTTCTTTGGCGTCCTTTGCTGCAAAAGCGGTAAAAGGAATTGCCGCGATCATAATAACTGCGAGCAATAAAGCAATAAGTCTCTTGGTCATTTTCATAAAATCCTCCCGTTTATTAAATAAAACTGATAAGGCATAGTTTCCTTTTTACTCGAATATATTACCATTATATTAATAATAAATCAAGAGGAAAATGACATTTTTTGTAATAATTTGTAATAATTATACTCACGGTTCAAAAAGGCGACAGGCCGCCCTGCGGAAGGCGGTCTGTCTGTTCGGGAAGATAAAATGAAGTGTGTGAAGCATTCCTGCTTCGGTTTATTTATAAACCGCTTACCTTAAAATAACCTTAAATATTTTTAATTTTCATAAAATATTGAAGATTTTTAAGAATAATGATATAATCAAACCGGTGAGAATATGAAACTCGGAAATTATGAATTAAAAGGCTCTGCCGCACTTGCGCCGATGGCAGGAGTCACCGACAGAGCTTTCAGGGAAATATGCATAGAATACGGCGCTTCTTACGTCACAAGCGAGATGATAAGCTCAAAAGGTCTGACGATGGGCGACCGCAAATCAGGCTTTTTGATGACAATCGGCGAAAAAGAGATGCCGGCGAGTGTTCAGATTTTCGGCTGTGAGCCGGAAACAATGGCAGAGGCTGCAAAGCTTGCAGAACAAACGGGATGCATAGCTGTCGATATAAACATGGGCTGCCCTGCCCCGAAAGTTGCCGGTCACGGCGGAGGTGCAGCGCTTATGAAGAATCCAGCCCTTGCCGCTGAAATTGCAAACACCTGCGTAAATGCAGTTAAAATACCGGTAACCTGCAAAATCCGCTCGGGCTGGGACGATGATAATATCAATGCAGTCGAACTTGCGAAACTTCTGGTTCAGGCAGGTGCGAGCGCAATAACGGTTCACGGCCGGACGAGAAAACAGATGTATTCCCCTCCCGTTAATTATGACATTATCCGTAAGGTTAAGGACGCTGTGCCCGTTCCCGTAATCGGCAACGGCGATGTTACCGACATCGAAAGCGCGGAATTCATGCTGAATGAAACGGGATGCGACCATCTGATGATTGGCAGAGGAGCGCTCGGAACCCCATGGATATTCGCCCGGATAAACGAGTATTTCACCTCGGGAAAAATTCTGCCAGAGCCGGGAATCGAAGAAAAGATGGCGGTCATGATTAAGCATATTGGTCTACTCTGCGAATACAAAGGAGATTATGTGGGAATGAGAGAGGCGCGAAAGCATGCCGGCTGGTATATTAAAGGCATGCGCGGCGCTGCAACATTCCGCAGAGAAATCGGAGAACTTGAAACAATGGATCAGCTGAAAAAGCTCGCAGAGAGGGTTATTGAATCAGCCGGATAATAATGGGCTTTCAACCAGAGAGGAAACATTATGAAAAAAAGAAACTTTATTAAAGTAATAATATGCATCCTGCTTACGCTGGCGGTAACCCTGCCCGGAGGAGCTGCATACGCCGCTTCTGAAAACAGAATATACTGCCGCCCTGCTCCGGAAGACGGCAAATATCTCTCTATTAAAGAGCCGGAGGGCTTGGATACCGATGCAGACTGGGAAAGAGTATACAATCTGTTATTCAACGCTGTTTACAATGACACCGTTCAATCGTAAGACAGTGAAATTACAGTTGATATATCATCCTGCAACATTCCATTCACAACTGCAAATCTGGAGTATCTCAGCGGCATCGTTTTCCGGACTCCAAAGTTTTTTGCTGTAAGGCACAGCTCTTTTTACTATTCGTATGGTTATTACAGCAACAATTTTACAAAGCTCTATTTTACCGGAAATCCTGCCGCCAACAAGGCAAAATACACCGAGTGCGAGGATGCTGCAGAGCAACTGCTTTATGGAATCAAAGGAAACGATGCGCTCTCGGCTGTTGATAAATGCCTCCTGCTTCATGATCGTCTGGATGCATATTGCGAATATGATTATATAAATTATGAGAATAACACAATTTCGGATGAAAGCTACGATGCATATGGAGCTTTTGCAAAAAGAACCGCTGTCTGCAACGGATACGCTTTTGCTTATATGTGGCTGCTGGACGAGATCGGAATAGAGAATTACCTTATCAGCTCTTCACAGATCAGCCACGCCTTCACAAAGGTTATCATTGATTTTGAGCCCTATTATATTGACACAACCTGGGACGATCCGGTCTGGGATGTTCCGGGAAGAGTCAGGCACGGCAATTTCATGCTGTCATACGCAACCTTCTCGGAAAATCATCGCGGTGCAACAGATTTTGACGACGATGCAACTTCAACAATTTATGAGGATTATTTCCCTGCTGATTCGGAAACCCAAGTCCTGTATATTGGTGGTGATTTCTATTATCTGAAAGAATCGGATTCAGACAGTTCTAAATTTGCAATTATCAAAAGAGATATGACCGGCAACGAATCGGAATGTCTGCTGATTGATAAATACTACAGAGAATACTATTCTTCGAATTCGTATTCAAACTACAAAACAGCCCCGAAAATATTAAATATCGGGAATGAAATCATTTATACAGCGGCAAAAGAAGTCAGGTCTTATAATATATTAACTAAAGAGGATAAGCTGATCTATACCCCTACATCGGCACTTTTCCCCGGAACCAATTACTTACTGTTTGGTCTCAAACAAATTGACGGCAGGATTTTTGTTACTTCAAATTACTCTTCGGCATTTAATTCTGCCACTGTTTCTGATTATACGGAATCTTTCATTTACTGCAACCACTCGGAGAAAGAGATTCTGAAGCAAACCGAAGGCGATTGCAAGACATTAATAGATAAGACAGAAATTTGCAGAGACTGCCGCGCAGTAATTCATTCTAGCGGATACGGAAATCATATTCCGGGTTCATCCGCACAGGAAAATACAGTTCCCTCAACCTGCACGGAAAGCGGTCATTATGACAACGTTGTTCGCTGCTCGGTATGTAACACTGTTATGAGCAGAAACACTGTCACCACCGGACCGCTCGGACACAGTTTAATTCACCACGAAGGCGTTAATTCCACCTGCAAAACTCAGGGATACAAGCCGTATGATACATGTTCCAGATGCACTTATATGACCTATGAATCTCTGCCACTTTCAGACCATACGCCGGGAACTCCCGCAAGAGAAAACATTATTCCTTCAACCTGCACCGAAAGCGGTCACTACGACCGAGTTGTGCGTTGTTCGGTATGCCGTAACATTCTGAGTTCCGAAAGAATCACTACAGAGCCAACCGGTCATACATATTCGGTATCTGTTACTCCGCCTACCTGCACAGAAAAGGGCTACACAACTCATACATGCCATTGCGGAGATTCATATGTTGATTCTTATAAAGAACCTCTCGGCCACAGCTTTACGAATTATAAATACAACAATGATGCAACTCCCGAAAAAGACGGCACTGAAACCGCAAAATGTGACAGATGCACTGCAACGCATACCAGAACAAAGCAGGGAACTATAATCACCAATCCTACATATGCATCAAAAATCAATGTCCGCTCATCGGCAAATGTCAGCTATCGCGCGGATGTAACCGTCACCGCAACAGCCGAGAATGTTCCCTCAGGATTCTATCTGGCAATCTATGACGGAAATAATGAACTTGCCAGAGGAACAAATACTAATGTATCGTATCACGTAGGCGAGATGAGAAACACACGCACTTTCACTGTAAAAATAATCGATGCCGAGAAAAATGTTCAGACCGATTTAAGCAACAATCTGCTTCAGAAAACAGTTCAGGTAAATGTTAACTCCGGATTCTTTGCCAGAATCGTCGCATGGTTCCGATCACTTTTCGGCTCCCTTCCTAAAGAAGTAATATAGCAAACATGTTTAAACCCGCAGACACTGTCTGCGGGTTAATTTTTAATTTATATATCCGATAAATCGACGTCGGGAGCGATTGTTATGCGGTAGCCGGGATAGAGTGATTCGATTTCGGAATAGATTGTTTTCAGCGCTTCCTTCGGGTCTATTGCAAAACTCAGCACTACGTCAAAACGCATATCCTTTTTATCTCTGTCAACATAGAATCCATGGACCTGAATAGCCCAATCATGGGCAAGCACTGTCCCGGTAACGGTATCGCGCATTTTTGCCGATTCGTCGCAACCGGTATTATATGAATAAATTCCGATGGCTGTGAGAATTATCCCGGTTTCGACATAGACATCCTCCGAAAGATGACGGGCGATAAGATCAATTTCATTTGCCGTCATCGTATCGGGGACTTCAATGTGCACACTCGCGTAGTTCTTTTCGGGGCCGTAATTGTTGATAATCAGATCATAAGCTCCGCGCACACCCTCGTGAGAGGCAATGAGCGATTTTATCTTTTTGGTAAGCTCCGGATCGCTGCGTCTGCCGAGAATATCATTGACGGTTTCAATCATTATCTCGATACCTGCTTTTATAATAAATATCGAAATAACTGCGCCGACATAAGCTTCCGTTGAAATGCC
>CAMUZD010000127.1 GCA_947165115.1 uncultured Clostridia bacterium | reverse complement strand
ACAATCGCCGGCGGCGAGGATATCACGATTGTCGGCATTATCAGACCCGCCGAGGATTCGGTGGCAGTCGCCACGATGGGAACGGTCGGCTATCTGCCATCTCTGGTCGAGCACACGGCAAAGAAAACCGACGAGGCCGAGATAGTAAAGCAGCAGAAGGCGCATCCCGAAACAGACGTATTCACCGGCATCCCGTTCCCGAAGACCGAAGAGGAAGAAAAGGCAGACGCCAAAGAGGAAAAGAAGGCGGATGAGAAAGCGGCAGAGCCCGAAAAGACAACAGCCGCCGCAAAACCCGCCGCGGCATTTGAGAAGCCCGTTGTTTCGTCTCTCGCTTATTCGGGCGAGGCCCCGCAGGCGAGTTTCACCGCGACCGCGCTGCCCGATATGTCGTCCCTTCCCTCCGCGACCGAGGAAGAGATTTACGCCAAGATAGATCAGAAATACAGCGGCGAGGAAGCCGCAAAGATGAAGCGCACCGTCGAGCTCATGCTCAAGAGCGTGCTGACTATTTCCGAGAGAAGAGAGCTTATCGCGAATATGAACGAGATGCTCTCGGGCTATGAGATTCCCGGTTACGGCACAATCTCCGGCGAGCAGGCATATACCTACCTCTCGATGATGGATAAGGAAACCAAGCTCAAGATGCTCAACGCCATGGTATCCGGCGCTTATGATGATATGGGCGTGCCCGTCAATCCCGAAGATGAAACACCCGGCGAGGAAGCGGACAATCCCGATGAAAAGGGCGAAGAGGACGCGCAGGAAACTCCCGCCGAGCCCGAACCGGAACCCGAGCCGGAACCCGAGCCGCTCGCGGGCAGCTATGACGAGGCGCTCGAGATTCTCGGCGTTGCGGATCTCAGCAATCCCAAGCAGATAAACATTTATCCGAAGGATTTTGAATCAAAGGACATCATTTCAAATATAATCGAGGAATATAACGAGTCCAAGGGCGAGGAAAAATCGATAAAATACACCGATTTCATCGGCATAATGCTCAAATCGGTCACAAAGATAGTCAATATCATTTCCTATGTCCTTATCGCATTTGTCGCGATTTCGCTCGTCGTTTCCTCAATTATGATCGGAATTATCACCTATATTTCCGTTCTTGAAAGAACCAAGGAAATCGGCATTCTGCGCGCAATCGGCGCGAGCAAGAGGGATGTTTCCCGCGTATTCAACGCCGAGACGCTGACAGTCGGCTTTGTTTCGGGAGCCATCGGCATAGGGGTAACACTCCTGCTGATTATCCCGATAAATATAGTAATCAAGTATCTTACAACCCTGCCCCATGTGGCGCAGCTGCCGATGAACGGCGCGATTATACTCATAATTATAAGTATGTTCCTGACCTTCGTCGCAGGCCTCATCCCCGCCCGAATCGCCTCAAAGAAAGATCCTGTCGTGGCGCTCAGGACAGAGTAAAGAGCAAAAAAAACACACCGCCCTCTCCGTTTTCGGGGAGGGCTCTTTTGTGAAATTTACAATTTGTTAATGACATTCTCATATTAAAGGTATATAATACCGCTTGATTTGTGCGCGGGCCGCGGAACAGCCCGAAATGCGCACCGCAATCTATGAAACGGGGAAAATTCAATTATGGAAAGCTTCTTTGAAGCCATTATCGGCTTCTTTAAGAGTTTTGCCGCGATTTTCACGGCGATTCTCACGGCTCTCGGAATCATGTCTCCCGAGAAACCGCCCGAGGTTCCCAAGGTAACGCAGACGACGGTCATCGCGTTCGAGCCCTTCGAGCAGATAAGAACGGTCGAGGGCGGCTGCACCGACGGAACTTACATCTATCAGATTATGATAAATCCCGACGCTGAAGAGACAGAGGTCCCCTGCAGGATTATCAAAATCAATCCGGAAAAATGGCAGGTTGTCGAGGCTAGCGACGAGCTCAGAATCGACCACGCGAACGACATGACCTATGACGAGGAAAACAAGCTGCTCGTCATCAGCAACAACAAGCCGAATTATACAACCATCACCTTTGTCGATCCCGTCAAGCTTGAAATCAAGGGCACGAAAACACTCGACCGCAAGATTTATTCAATCGCCTATGTCGGCACGGGCAAATGCTGGTATGCGGGCATCTCGAATTCATGCGATATTGTCCGTTATGATGAGAATTTCAACGCGCTCGGCGTGATTGACAATCCCGAGAATAAATACACGCGCCAGAGCCTCGGTTCGGACGGCGAATATCTCTATTCGCTCTTCTACAATCCGAATATCGTCTATAAATACGATCTGCAGGGCAATCCGCAGGGCTACGCAGTCCTGCCCGATACGGTAAACGAAGCGGAAAACATTTTCTTCTTCGGCGGAGCGATGTTCATCGGCTATAACATAATGAAGCCGGATGCAGGCGGATTCATCGCGAGAATCGATACGATTGAATTCTCGACCACCGCCGAAATCCCCGAGCCCGTCTCCAAAACAGCGGCATAAACATCTGAAAACATAAAGGCACGGATGTCTCCGTGCCTTTCTTTTATCTGTTTTTCATCCTGAGTGTGTGGGTAGCCGGAGAATAATATTATGTATCTTTTCATTCGTTCAGAGGTTTCGCTTTAAACATAAAATATCTATTGTATTTCACTTGAACATTATGATAGAATAAATTAGAATTTTTTAAGTAGTGTTTCGGGAGGGAATGATATGAAAACAATGCGTAAAATAATATCTCTTACTCTTACTATATTACTTATCCTCGGCACTGTTTCCGTCGCAGGATTGATTTCGTCGGCTCATTCTGAAGTTGTGCTGACTCTGGATCCTTCCGAGATTGTAACTGATGCAGGAAGCACAGCTGAGTTTACCCTTGCGGTTGAAGGTCTTGGAACAGACCCCAATAATAATCAGATTGCTTCTGTTGTTTTTACAAGTTCGGATACTTGTGTTGCAGATAATTTTTCAGTCAGCGCCGCGAGTTCTTATGTTGCTCCCGGAGGCTTTGAATCGACCGGCTTGCAATATACGGTGTCGGCTTTCGCATTTTCAACCGGCTCTGCAACAATAACAGCTACGGTTACCGATACGAGCAATAACATATACACTCGCAAATGCTCTGTGATTGTCAAAGGAATAGTTGTCAACCCGAAAAACATTACTCTCGAGGTCGGCGAGGCTTGTGTTCTGTTTGCCGAAAGATTTGGGTTTACCGCCTCGCAATCGACTACAAAGCTCACCTGGAGCAAAACTCCCAATAGCAGTTGGATTACACTGGGCGCCCACGGTAGCGGCAGACAAAACGAAGCTTATTATGTCAAGGCGAACAGCATCGGCACAGGTGTCGTAACTGTTTCGATGCGCGGCGGCAGTTCTGAAATATATTCCGATACTGTAACAGTAACTGTAGTTGAAAAGAAAAGCATAACAATTGCGCAAAACGGTGACGAAATCCTGTCGCCGATTACTCTCAACAGCGTCGGGAGCACTGCCGAGCTGGAAGCTTTGACCGAAGGATTTAGCGGCTCTGTAATAACATGGGAGAGCAGCCGCCCCGATCTTGTGAGCGTGACTTCGAATTTTAACAGCTCTGCAACCGTAACGAGAACGGAAACCTCGGATACTATAGTGGCGGTAAAAGCAACCGCAACAGACGGCACCGTTACACGCACAAAAACCGTTTATGTTATTAACGATCCGGTTCCTTCACTAAGAATTATCGGCAGCGGCATTACAACGGGATCTGGCATAAAACACATTACAATCGAAGAAGGGGAAACGGTGGCTTTATCGGCACTGGTTTCCGGTGCTGACGCGACCGCCACAATCTGGAGTGCGACCGCCGACGGCGGCAGAGTTCCCGTCAAGCTCAACAGCACGGTTGGTAAGAATATAACAATTACAGGCAGACTGCGTTCCGACTCACCCGTTGTAGTTACGGCAGCAAACGAAGGATATTATGATACGGTATATGTAACCGTCACGCCGAGCGGCGAAAAATCCATAAGGATAACAGGCGTTGGATTGGGCGCCGACGGGGTTCTTTCACTCGCTCCCAACGGCTCTGCGCAACTGAATACGGAAATCATCGGATTTTCGGAATATTCCGCAATACACTGGGAGGCATCAATTGCGCCAAACAACGAAAACATCTCCGGAACTGGCACCTGCCCGGTTGATAATGTTAATTCATCCGGTTCATCTGCTGTGGTTAAGGCGATTAATAAAACTTCAAGCGATTTTGCTAAAGTAAGGGTTTCGATATCAGCAGACGGAAAGACTTACAGCGATGAGATATATGTGAAAGTGACAGGGAGCGATATAATAAGCGCTGCGAGGTATATCGCTATTTACCCGAATGACGTTGTCACGCTTAAGACCGCAGACGGCAGAGAGGCAGATTGGAAATCCACTTCATTTAAAACTTATCTGGGGAATCCGCTGCCTAAGCCTACAGCCTCTAACCCTGTAACCGAAGAGTTCGCAAGCGCAAACGTAACCGTTACTTCCAACGGCTTATCCACATCAACCCCCTCGATAATAACGGCTACGGCAGACGGTATTACCGATTCGGTTTATGTTTATGTTCAACACGGCAGTTCAACCACCGGTTTGAGCACTGTTACCTTTGACCTTAACGGCGGTTACGGCACCGTGCCGGACCCTGTAGTGTTTTCTTCTTATGACGACTCCCGTTCAATACTGTTAAATGAGCCTGATGCCGAATATCCCGAGGATGACGGCGAGTATGTATTTTACGGCTGGAGCGAATATCCCGATGCAGTTTTAAATACAAACTTAAGCGCCAGCCGCCCCATATATTTACCCGGTCAGATATATGTCATGCAAAACTCCGTAACTCTTTATGCGATTTGGGTAAAGAAAACGGAAAACGCGACGTTTTACATAAGGACTGATGAAATTATCCCCGCGGAGCCCAGCAATCAGCCAATAGATTGTTACGCCAAATCCGGCATTTATATTGAGGGTGCTCTGAATCAATCCGCCGCCTTTTATTATGATGTAAACGGTGTTGAAGGCTATCTGGCAAAGGTTCCTTCCGATGCCGATATCGCCCGTGTTTTGAATAATGATTCTATACCATACGATCCCGATATCGACATGGTAGTCTGGTATGTTGTGAAAAGAATTGCCGATGACGCTGCAGGCTTGCCCAACTGGCGCGTTGACGGCGTGTTGTTGAAAGGCGGAAAAGTCAGCCTTACCTATGATAAGAATATTCCGGTTGCCAATGTTAAAAATATGCCGAATCCTCCGCGCAATATATTTGAAGTTGACGAGAGCGGCGCAGCTACTGCTGCAATAACCGACCGCGTGCCTACAGTTTCAGGATTAAGTTTCATAGGCTGGAACACTGAATCCGACGGCAGCGGGCAGTGGTTCAGCTCAACGGGGATCCTTTATAATGACAATATGCCTCCTGCAGGAGAAACGGTATTAACATATATTACTATTGTTGAAGATACTACTTTGTATGCAATCTGGGATGGCAGTTTAGGCATAGACGATGAAGAAATCTTCAAAATAGATTTTGTGAATTATGACGGCGCATTGCTTAAGAGAAGTCTTCTTACCGCAGGTGAAACACCGGAATACAGAGGCAAAACTCCGTCGAGGCCCCAGACAGAGGATTTAAGATTCATATTCGCAGGTTGGAATCCGGAATTATCGGA
>CAMUZD010000126.1 GCA_947165115.1 uncultured Clostridia bacterium | reverse complement strand
GTCTGCGTTTCCTCGTTATAGGTGATGCCGCCGGTTTCGTGGTCGGCAGTAACGATAACTATCGTGTTGCCGTCGGCCTTTGCAAATTCAACCGCGGTCTCGACTGCCTTGTCGAATTCGATGAGGGATTTCATCATACCCTCTTTATTGTTGCTGTGGCTGTTCTTATCGATATGAGCGCCTTCAACCATAAGGAAGAAGCCCTTGTCATTATCAAGCTTTTTAAGTGCGAGAGCAGTGAGCGCGCTGAGAGGAACATCGTCTTCGCTGCCGGTTTCATATTCGATTTTTCCCTGGATAGAGGCAAATGACTTTTTGCCGTAGCCGAGTTCTTCAAGCTCGCTCATTGTGGTTGAATAGGTCCAGCCGGCGTTTTCAAAAGCCTCGGCAGAAGCATATCCGCCGTCCTTTGCCCAGATAAGGTCGAGGTCGCAATTCATCTGCTGATTTGTGATTTCCTCGCTGAGATCGCGCTTATATGTATGAACGCTGAAGCCTGCGGGAGTCGCGCCGTGATTGGCATCGGATGTGACGATACCCGCCTTCTTGCCGAGTGACTTCGCAACCTCGCTGACATTCATATAGCTGAATATAACCGCGCCGCTTGTGAGTTTGACTGCGAGAGTGCAGAGATTGCTGTTGAAAACACGTCTGCCGCAGGAGAGAGCGGTCGCGCCCGCTGCGGAATCTGTTGTTCCGTCGAGCGAATCGGTCATCGAATAGCCCTGATAAGGCAGAGTATCCATAAAGAGCTCAACTCCGAGCTCCGCTTTGGTCCATTCGAGCGAATTCGGTCCCATACCGTCGCCGATAAGAAGAATTACATTCTTTACATCCTGCGGAATCACTATCGCAAACGCCGGCGAAACGCAGGCAAGAAGCATCGCGAACGCAAGTATTACCGCAAGAATCTTTGCTGCCTTTGTCTTTTTCATAATATTATCCTCCAATCAGTTTTTGCCGATGAATTCATAGAGAAGGGAATCGCCCTCAAGATACGAGCGGTCGATAACCCTGAATTTCTTAATCTTTTCAAGCAGGTTCTGAGCCATAAGATCATAAGGAGTGCCCTGAACTCCTGCAAGCAGCTCCATCGCCTCGCAGGCGAGGATTCCGACCTCACAGGGATGGAAGGAATCGAGCTTTATATCGGCGTGATTGCGGAACGGAAAAATATAGTTATCCTCCCCCGCCATTACGCTCTTCCAGTTTGCGAGAGTGCTCTCGGCGTTTGTATCCCTGAAGCGGTTATCCCTGACAAGCCGCCTGAGAAGGCGCAGATTTCTCTTGCGCAGCATTATCTCGCCGTTCTGCTCGAAAATACGGCTCGATACGCTGACATAAAGGCGCGCCATCGCGTCATTCGGCAAAAAATCGGTGATAATCGGATTGAGCCCGTGAATTCCCTCGACTATCATTACTCCGTCTTTGCCCAGGCGGATATTGTTCACCTGCTCGGAGCGGGTCTGTATGCCGAAATCATATATCGGCAGGTTGCTTTCACCGTCTTCTATGAGCTCGGTGAAGCATTTTTTTATCATCGGAATATCGAGCGCCTCGATGCTCTCGAAATTATAGCTTCCGTCCTTATTGAGCGGATAGTCCTCGCGGTTCGGGAGATAGAAATCGTCGAGAGAAACGGTATAGACCTCGCAGCCGCTCTTCTCCATTGTTTCTTCAAGAATCCGCGCCGTTGTGGTCTTGCCCGATGAGCTCGGCCCTGCGAGCATAATTATCTTTTTGCCCTTGTCGAGGAAGATCGTGGCGGCATCCTCAACTGAGGAAATGTAGTTTTCGCTGCACTGCTCAATGAACCCCTTGGGATCGATCTTCGCCGCCGCATTGATTATATCGATATAGTATTTTGTCATAGGTTACCCCTGTTGCTTAATAAGATTGAAAATATTGATTTTATCGAGGAATGAATATATCGCGCTTCTGATTCTATCAAAAAATGCGAGCACTCTGCCGAGGAAGGATACATCTTTTCCGGTATCGGCATTGACGGGAGTCAGCGTCTTTTCCGAATAATCATATTTCATGAACTGACTCCATTTTGAAGTGAAAACAGTCTGCTGTTCTTCTGATGATGCGAGGTCGAGAACGAATTCCGCCGCGTCGCCGCCGTAGGGATAATCAACGTGCGCCATATCCCTGATAAACCATGTTTTATCGGGCAGAATACAGGTTGAGGCATCAATCTGACCGTCGGGAGAGAGATAATCAATATCGGAATATAATTTCTGCGTATAGCCCTCGCCGAGAGTTTCATGCAGCAGTGAGACGGTCGCGCCGCCGCTTGCGTAGCGGCAGTCAATCAGGAAATCGTTGTTGCTCTTTGTGATTTCTTCTGCAACGGGCACTCCCCGCATATTATACTGCGCGGTGATATACACATTTGTATCTCCGAGCGCGGAGTGAAGCGTGTCGGAAAGATTGCCCTGAACCGAATTATGATATTCCTCAATTCTCGCGAGAAGGTCGGCGTTATTGTTATTCTTCAGTATATAGTCCTTACATTCTTCAAAATTATCATACGGAGTAAGCGCCCAGATGCCCGGCATATAGCCGAATACGGGGATGAGTAGCTCATCGAACACTCTGCCGCCTATTTCGGAGATGAGATTATTCGCGAAATCCGTTACATTGCCGTTGAAACCGTTTTCGGTAAGCCCTGCGTTCAGATAATCGAAAATCTGCTTGAGCGTATCGTTCCTGACAAGGCTCGCGACCCTGTCAATCAGTGCTTCAATATCGACCTCGAGTTTTCCTCTGAAAAGCTCGCCGACTATCGAACTGCCTTCAAAAGCCGTGGAGCAGAATTCAACCGTGTCGATTTCTCCGCTGCCGTATTTATGAAGATAGGAGCTGACTATCGTTCCGCCCATACTGAAGCAGAGAAGTGAAATCCGGTCATAACCGCCGAGCGCTTTTACGTCTTTGATAAACTTATCAAGATTATCCGCGTGGCAGAGAGGGTCGAGGCGCCAGTCATAATTGAAAAAGTAGGTGTTATCAAGACCGAAGCGGTCAATGGCAGCGTGAACGACACCCTCCTCGTCCTTTTCCATAGAGGTGAAAAGCTCCGCTCTGTCTCCGAGACGGCCGTCAAAGGTCAGGGTGTGAAGCGGATATTTTGAGTCGCCGTTTTCGGCGCAGGCAATCGGCTCAAAGGCTCTGTATGCGACGGGCAGTATTCTGTCCGCGAGCTTCCGGGCGTCCTTCGTAACAAAATATGACATAACATCGGGCAGAATATCCGCGACGAGGAAATTCGCAAGCGGGTGAAGAGCGACCCGCACGAGCTGGGGATGTGGCGCGTAAACGGTCAGCTGCCGCACATCGACGCGTGGTACGAGGCATTTGGCGTCACCGAGAGCGACCCGATGTTCGTGCCGAAGGAAAAGCGCGTGACTATCTGGTAAGGTTGCCTCGTTCAACCCCTTTCCGGCGGGCAGGGCAGGGCGGAAACAGTTTTCCCCCTGCCTGCCGGAATTCTTCAATTTGCCGACAACAGTTTTCACTCCCTGCCGGCATTCAACGAGAGCCAGCAACAGTTTTCACATGGCTGCCTCCCGAAACTATTTCAAAACTTCAATCGTACAATAATTTATGCCACTCAGACTTCCCGACCGGCTGCCGGCCATTGATTTCCTGAAGGACGAGAACATCTTCGTGCTGGGCAACGAGAGAGCCAACCGGCAAGATATCCGTCCGCTCAGGATTGTGATATTGAACCTGATGCCGCTGAAGATTACCACGGAGACGGACCTTATCCGACTGCTCTCGAACACGCCGCTGCAGCTCGACGTTCATTTCATGAAGGTAAAGGCGCACACCAGCAAGAATACGCCCATCGAACACCTGCAGGCCTTCTACCGCGACTTCGAACTCATGCGCGCGGAGAAATTCGACGGCATGATCATCACCGGCGCCCCGGTGGAGCACCTCGATTACACGGAGGTGAATTATTGGGACGAAATCTCGGATATTTTCGAGTGGGCGCGCACGCACGTCACCAGCACCCTCTACATTTGCTGGGCCGCCCAGGCGGGGCTTTATTTCCACTACGGCGTGCCCAAATACCCGCTGCGGGAGAAGATGTTCGGCATATTTCCGCAGCGCCCGTTACTGCCCAGGCTGCCGATCTTCCGCGGCTTCGACGACGTATTCTATATGCCCCACAGCCGCCATACGGAGATTCGCCGCGAGGATATCCTTCGCGTTTCCGAGCTCTCGCTGATTGCCGAGAGCGAGGTGAGCGGCGTCTCCATGGTGATGGCGCGCGGCGGCAGGGAGATATACATCACCGGCCACTCGGAATACGCCCCGCTGACGCTCGACACGGAGTACCGGCGCGACCTGGCCAAGGGCCTGCCGATTCACATGCCCGTGCATTATTACGAGGACGACGACCCGAGCCGTCCGCCGCTGGTCACCTGGCGCGCCCACGGCAATCTGCTCTTCACCAACTGGCTGAATTATTACGTCTACCAGGAAACGCCCTACAATATCGATGACATTCACTGACCGCACGCCAATCGAGCTCCTTGCACCGGCGCGAAATCTCGAATGCGGCATCGCGGCCATAGACCACGGTGCCGATGCCGTCTATATTGGTGCGGCGCGCTTCGGCGCGCGTGCAGCGGCCGGAAACCCGGTGCGAGACATTGCCGAACTCTGTCGCTATGCCCACCGCTTCGGCGCCAAGGTCTATGTCACCGTAAACACCATCCTCTACGATGCGGAGCTCCGGGATACTGAGGAAATGATATGGGAACTCCACGGGGCCGGCGCCGACGCGCTGATTGTGCAGGACGCAGCCCTGCTGGAGATGAATCTGCCGCCCATAGCCCTGCACGCCAGTACGCAGATGGACAATCGCTCGGCCGCGAAGCTACGCTGGCTCCATTCGCTCGGTTTCTGCCAGGCCGTAGTGGCCCGCGAGCTGTCTTTACAGGAAATCGCCCGCCTGCACCAGGCCGCACCGCAGATTGCCCTGGAGGCCTTCTGCCACGGCGCCTTGTGCGTCAGCTACAGCGGCTGCTGCTATGCATCGCAGTACTGCTTCGAGCGGTCGGCCAATAGGGGAGAGTGCGCACAGTTCTGCCGCCTGCCATTCACCCTTTCCGATGGGCAGGGACGCACCCTCGTCAGGGAGCGGCACCTGCTCTCGCTCCGCGACATGAACCGCGGCCGCTTTCTGGAGCAGATGATGGACGCCGGCGTGCGCAGCTTCAAGATTGAGGGCCGCCTGAAGGATGTGGCCTACGTAAAGAACGTAACGGCCTGGTACCGCCAGCTGCTGGACGACATCCTCCATCGGCGCACGGAATTCCGCCGTAGCTCCTACGGCCGCGAGGAGTTCACCTTCCGGCCCGACCCCGACCGCACCTTTTCGCGCGGATTCACCGATTACTTCCTGACGGGACGGCAGCCCGGCATGAGCCAGCCCGACTCCCCCAAGAGCAGGGGCCCCATGGTCGGTGTGGTCCGGGAGGTGCGGCGCGACGTCATCATCGTCGCCGGCACGGCATCGTTTAACAACGGCGACGGCCTCTGCTACCTCGACGGCGATGGTCGGCTGCAAGGATTCCGCGTGAATCGCGCCGAGGGCAACCACATCCGCCCGGCGCGCATGCCCCTCCTGGCGCGGGGAA
>CAMUZD010000125.1 GCA_947165115.1 uncultured Clostridia bacterium | reverse complement strand
AAATCGCTTAAAATCACGGAAAAGCCCGTGAAATTGCTTATAATCACGCTGGCGGCTGTTGCATTTACAATGCCTGTGACAGTTACAACCTTCGGCGGTTACAGCTTCGCCGTATTTCCCGCAAACCTGCTTGTAGTTCCGGTTGCCGAAGTCTGTATGATAGCCTCCGCTTTCGGCACGGCACTTGGTCTAATATCGCTTCATATACCGAATCTTTTCGCGTTTGCAGGCGGTCTTTGCGCGAAGCTGATACTGAGAATTGCGAATATACTGTCATCTCTTAGATTCCTTCGTTTGTCGGTTGGTTACACCGACGCCTGTCTGATTCTTGCGGCGGTATTTGTATTTCTCGCCCTTGCGGCGTTTATGGCATATTCCGGCAGGAAGGTCTTTCCGCTCGCAGGCTGGCTCGCGGCAGGTATATTCGTGCTTTCATCTATATTCTTTGCATTTTCCGATTCGCTCGATACAACGCTCACGGTATTTGATACGGGCAGCGGCAGTGCCGCATATCTCAGAAGCGGTGACGACTGCATATTGCTCGGATGCGGCGGAGATACTTTTGACGGCGCATACAGTATCAAAAAGACGCTCAATGATTATTCAAATGAGACTGACGCGGTGATACTGCCCGAAGACAGCGCCGATTATAATTCTTATCTCAGCGATATAGGTAAATTCCTGCAGAATGCCGATATTTATTGCTCCGAGCCCGGCTATGCCCTGGAGCTTGCTTTTCCCGAGAATAAGATTATTGCTCCGTCAGCATCGTTCAATTCAGGAGAAATCATAATTACTCCCTGCAACGACAGCGCCGGGAATACCGCATACATAATTGAAACAGACGATCTTAATCTGCTCTGGATCTGCGATCCCGGGATTGATTTTGCCGCACTGCCGCAAAACGCGAAAAAGTGTGATGTGATGCTCTGCAGGGCCGGCAGTCCCGATGGTTTTGCGTTTGAAGGTCTGAAACTCGCCGTTATTCAGGCGGAAGAGGGCAGGGGATACGCGGCTCAGGAAGAGCTTGCGGATAAAGGAATAAACGCGGCGGCAACCGCAGGCTGCGGAGACATAGTTATAACCGCCGATGACCATAATATAAAAGCCGTGAGAAGGTGAATTATGCCCGAAATCAACGAGAGCGAGCTCAAGCTCAGAATAAAAGAAAACCCCGCAGGCGCGTATCTGCTCTGCGGCGATGAAACATATCTTGTTAAATTTTATACCCAGCAGCTTATCAAGGCCACGGTCGACGAGTCTTTTGCTGAATTCAATCTGCATACATTCGAATGCGAAGATACGGATTTATCGGAGATTTACGATGCCTCCCTCTCAATTCCGATGATGGCGGCAAGTAAATGCGTGGTCGTAAAGGATTATCCGGTTAAGGATGCCTCTGATAAAGATTTTGCCGCTCTCGAAGAGCTTCTCAAGGAAAACCCGCCCGATAACTGCCTGATTTTTACCTATCCGACTCAGCAGCCCAAGCCCAATGAAATCAAGAAGCTAGCAGGCCTTTTCAGCGCATACGGCTATGTTCTCAAAGCAAACAAACTTACCCCGGCGGAGCTCGTGAAGGTTGTTGAAAAAGGCGCAAAAAAGCGCGGGAAAGCCTTTGATAAGGGCGTCGCCTCATATCTTGTAGGCAATGTCGGCGATGATCTCAATCTGCTCGGAAACGAGCTTGAGAAAGTCTGCGCTTATGCGGGCGAAGTTATCAAGAAGTCCGATGTTGATGCAGTGTGCGTGAGGTCTCTTGATGCAAATGCCGTGTTTATGGTAATGGATCTTGCGAGAGGGAGCTTCGAAAAAGCATTCCTCACTCTTTCAAAGCTGTTTGAACTGCGCGAGGATGAGTATATGATTCTCGGCGCGGTCATAGCGCAGTATGCCTTTATTTACAGGGCCAAAGCCGCCTCCTCGGCAGGCAAAAGCAACGGCGAACTGATTGCGGCTTATGAGAGCTACAAGGGCAGGGAGAAGAGACTTGCCGGTGCTGCGACTATGGCCAAGAATATGTCTTTCGCTCAGATAACCGCATGCATGGAAATCCTTGCCGATGCCGATAATCAGATGAAGAGCACGCAGAATGACAAACGGCAGCTGCTCGAAGAAACCTTCGTCAAATTAGCGAGAGTGAAGAATCAATGATTAAGATAAAACAGGCGGTTATAGTTGAGGGAAAATACGATAAAATCAAGCTTTCCTCGATAATCGACGCCCCGATTATATGCACCGACGGATTTGGTATTTTCAAGGATAAAGAGCTTCAGCGCATGATAAGAATGCTCGCCGAAAAGGACGGAATTCTTGTGCTGACCGACAGCGACTCCGCCGGCTTCAAAATAAGGAATTTCATCGGCTCAACCGTCGATAAAAAGTATATCAAACACGCTTATATCCCCGATGTTGCAGGCAAGGAAAAGAGAAAAACAGAGCCCTCAAAAGAAGGCAAACTCGGCGTTGAAGGGATGCCCGAAAGCGTTATATTGCAGGCGCTTGAGCGGGCGGGCGTGCTCTGTGAAAAAGTTGATGAACCTGCCAGAAAAATCACTAAGCAGGATCTGTATGAACTCGGTTTCAGCGGCAGGGCGGACAGCGCCGAAAAACGCCACCGCCTGCTAAAATACTATAATCTGCCTTCAAGACTCACCGCAAATTCGCTGGTTCAGGTCCTGAATTTTATCACCGATTATGATTCATTTATCGCCGATATTGAAAGAACGGAGGGATTCACATGCTCAGAATAGGGCAGGGATATGATGTTCACCGCCTTGCCGAAGGCAGAAAGCTTATTGTCGGCGGCGTTGAGATTCCCTATGAAAAAGGTCTGCTCGGCCACTCGGACGCGGATGTGCTTCTCCACGCCGTTATGGATTCCCTTCTCGGTGCGGCGGCTCTCGGAGACATAGGCTGCCTTTTTCCCGATACGGATGAAAAATATGCAGGCGCTGACAGCCTCGTTCTGCTTGAGGAAACGGTGAAACATCTTGAAAATAACGGCTTCAGACCCGTTAATATCGATTCAACGATTATCGCCCAGGCTCCGAAAATGAAGGATTATATTCCTGCGATGAGAGTGAATATTGCCCGCGTCTGCTCGCTCGATATTTCGAGCGTCAGCGTGAAGGCAACGACCGAGGAAAAGCTCGGATTTACGGGAGAGGGTCTCGGAATTGCCGCTCAGGCTGTATCTCTGATTGAATCGTTTGATTAACTTTTTGTTAATTATTCCCTTTTGATTTGCAAACCCGGTCACAGTGTGATAATATAGTAAAAGAATTTAATTTTGTATCGGTCGGAAGGAACTCGGTATGCTGCTGAATATATTTACCGACTCAAGTTTTGTCGGTCAGTTCATTGAATTTATTGAAAAAGTTAAATCGCTGAAAATTGGTGTTATCGATCTTCTCGATATCGCCCTTGTTTCGTTTGTCATCTACCATGCCCTGAAACTGGTGCGCGGATCCAAGGCAATTCAGCTTCTCAAGGGTATACTTGTTCTGCTTTTTGCTTACGGTATTGCCTATTTCTTCGGCATGGAAACCAGCACCTATTTCTTCCGCTACATTTTCTCAAATATTTTCATAATTCTCATCGTTATATTCCAGCAGGAAATCCGCCAGATGATTGAGCATCTCGGCAGAAGCAACGTCAAATCCCTCAGAAGCATATTCGGCAATTCGATTTCCGATGACCGCCAGGCGCTGACCAACGCCGTTGTCGAAATCTGCAAAGCGGTTCAGCGCATGAGCGACAGCAAGACAGGCGCCCTGATTGTATTTGAAAAGCAGACGCTTCCCAAGGAAGTTACCGATACGGGTGTTGATATAAACGCCGATGTCACCCATGAACTTATCGGCAACGTTTTCTTCCCGAATTCGCCGCTTCATGACGGCGCCGCGCTTATCAGGGACGGTAGGCTCTATAAAGCCGGCTGCGTGCTCCCGAATACCAGGAAAGACGATGTTTCAAGCGATCTCGGCACCAGGCACCGCGCCGCTATCGGCATGAGCGAGGAGTCTGACGCTCTCGAGGTCGTCGTCTCCGAGGAGAGGGGGCAGAGTGCGGTTGCCACAAAGGGCAATCTCGAGAGAGATTTCAATGAAGCGACTCTTCGCGATGTGGTGCTCGATTATATGTCCGATGAGGATGAAGCGGTGCAGAACGGCAAGGGCTTTTTCTCAAAATTATTCAAAAAGGGTGGTAAGAAATGAAAAACGGAAATATCTTCACCCGGATTCTGAATAACAATAAATCTCTCGCTGTCGCGTCCGTCATAATTGCGGCGATTATCTGGGTTTTCATTTCGGTCGAAAAGAGCCCGGAAACGACAGCAGTCATAAAGAATATTCCGATTGAAATAGGCGGCGAATCCCTTGAAACACTCGGCCTGGAGAGCTACGGTGAAAACGGCCTGAGCGCGAGCGTGACAGTCCGCGGCAGGAACTATATTGTTGAGGATAAGAATATTTCTTCGAAGATTGCCGTTTCTGCCGATACCAGTTCGGTAGTGAATCCAGGCAACTATACGCTCCGCCTTGATGCGCGCTCAACCGACAGCCGCGCGGATTTTGAAATTGTTTCCGTTGAGCCCGCAACTCTCTCGGTGTATTTTGATGTGCCCGTAACAGACCGCGAATTCATCATTGAGCCTTTTATCCAGAGCGAGGGAGCTATTATTGAAGCAGGTTATGAGGCAGGCAACGCCATTATCGATTCTGCATCCGCCAAGGTCAAGGTCTCCGGGCCTGTCAGCGAGGTCAATAAAATCACCAAAATCATTGCAAATGTCAAGATTGATTCGCCTCTCACGCGCAACGGAAGCTTCGAGACGGAATTCACTCCTGTCACCTCCGACGGCAGCACTCTCAATTATGTTACCTACAACCGTGATACCAAGGTCACGGTCAAGATTCCCGTATATAAAATCGAAACTCTCGATACGGCAGTAAGCTATACCAACAGGCCGTCGGAATACATTGACAATCCCGATTTCAGGGTTGAGATAACCCCCTCGCGCGTAAAAGTCGGTCTTAACAGCAATGTCGCCGACAGTGTTGATTCCCTGGCGGTCAAAACCGTTGATTTTTCCGAGCTTAAGCCCGGCGTTAACGAATTTACGGTTACCGTTCAGGATGTTGAAAAAGCCAACAGCTGCCTGATTCTCGATAATGTGGGCGAATTTAAGATTAAAGTCACGGTTGACGGCATGGAGCAGAGGACACTCTCCGCGCCTGCAAACATTGATTACAACACCAATAATGGCTCGGTCGCTCCCGAGTCGGTCATCCCCGATTTTGATTCGGTTGAGGTTGTCGGCCCGGCATCGGTCGTCGAGAATCTGACTGCGGATGATATCCATCTGGTCGCCGATTTAAGTAAAATCAAGGAAGGGGACAAGGGCTTCATCACCGTGCCCGTCGTCTGCGAAAACAATGATTCCTACTGGATTTACGGCGAATATACCGCAAACGCAGAGATTAAATAATTCATATCAGTAATTTTGACCCGCAGGGCATTTGCTCTGCGGGATTTCTTTATATAAATTTTAAAATTTATTTATAAAATATATTGAATTGAGAATACTGCTTATGTTATAATACAATGAAACTATTATGGGATAATAGGAGGCGAATGAAATGAAAAAGCGTATCAC
>CAMUZD010000124.1 GCA_947165115.1 uncultured Clostridia bacterium | reverse complement strand
GTGATTGCCGGAATCGCAGTGCCGCCGTCGGTATCGAATGTGATTGTATACTGATTGACATCCCACTGAGCCTCTGCCTTTACATCGTAAGCGGGCATTGTTGAAGGCTCTGCGATTTCTTCGATAACCACGCCGTCAACTACCTTGTAGTATTTCCACGGTGCAGTATCATCGAGGCTGTAGCCTTCTCTCTCAACTGCGGGCATATCCGGGAAAGCAACATTATAGTCGTATTCGCCGGAAGGATCTGTCGCGCCTGTTGCGAGCGAGCCCTGAGCAAGGTCAACGGAGAGGTCATACTTGTTTACAGTCCAATTGGCGTAAACGGTGATTGATGCTCCGTCGGTAGCTCCGAGAGCGGGCATGGTTGCGGGAACGGTGTAAGGAACAGCGAATGTTTCGTCATCCTCGAACCAGCCTGCGAAGGTATAGCCTTCTCTGGTGGGATCTGCGGGAGCGGTGATTGCATCGCCGTAATCCGCGGTAATGGAAGCAACTTCGCTGCCGCCGTTTGAATCAAAGTTGATGACATAATGGTTCTTTTTCCACTGAGCTGTTGCCGTTACATCATATGCGGGCATTGTTGAAGGCTGCGCTATCGGATCGCCGCTGTCTGTTTCGGTGAATACCCATGCGGGTGAATCGGGAGAATAGCCTTCTCTCTCAACCGCGGGCATCTGCGGGAAGTCAGCGCCGTAATCATAATCGCCCGAAGGATCTGTTGCTATGTCTACGAATGAGCCTTCATTAGGATCGACTGTGAGCGTATATTGTATTACATCCCATTTTGCATAGAAATCATATGTGCCCGAATCAGTAAGATCATCCCAGCTATCAAATTCGTCGCCTAATGTGTTGTCCTGGTTCTTTTTAAACCAGCCGCCGAAGGTGTAGCCCTCACGCTCGGGGTCAGCCGGGAATTCAACTTCGTTGTCAGCGGAGAAAACCAGAGTTGCATATATGCTCTCATCATCATCCGAGTAATGATTCTTAAAGTTGATGATATAGTCATTGGGAGTCCAGACCGCGGTGAATGTGATATCGTCGGTTCCCATGGTGCCGAGCGCCGGTGACCATCCGTCAAAGGTGTAACCAGCTCTCGAAACAGTGCCGGGTGCAACAACATCGGCATTGGGTGCGAGCGGAACCTGGATTGTAGCGGTGCTGTCGCTGCCGTCCCATTTACCGCCGTTGGGATCGAAGATCGCGTTATGCTCGCCAAGTTCGCGGATTTCCGCCGCGCTCGCTACGAGATAAACATCGAGCGGTCTGTTGTTAGTGTCAAGGGGAACAAACGGACTGACAGCGCTTACTGTCGCGCCCTGCGAATAAGTGACTGACGGGCTCTGGGAAACATTGACCCAGTTCTGAACCGTGCCGTCCTGATCCGCATAGCTTGCGAGAGTGATGCTGTCGCCGTAGCGGCCGGCTACGAACTTGGTATCGGTAGCTGTGGTGATATCGATATCAGCCGCCGTTGCCGCATCGGGATCTACTATATAATGAATATATATATTATAGGGCTGCCATACTGCCGTATAGGTAACGTCATCATCGGGATAGGTTGCGGGGAACTGAGTGATCCTGCCGCTGCCGTTTACCCTCCAGCCTGTGAGCGCGTAGCCGGGCCTTGAAATGCCGGCCGCGGTATAGCCGTTCACATTATAGGTGGGAACTGCGGAAGTATCCCAGGCCGCTCCGCCGTAAATGGCGTTGCCGCTGTAGGTGCCGGCGTTACCGTCGGTGAATGTGCCGCCGTTTGCGTCAAACGTAATCGTGAGATATTTTGACCAGGTCGCGGTGTAGGTGTATTCGTTGTTTCCGGATGCAGCTACGGGATAATTCGCGGGAAGCTCACCGTTAACTACGCCTTCACCTTCCCAGCCCATGAACTTGTAACCCTGCTTGGTTACAGTCGGCTTATCAGCCGCGGGCCAGGCTATGCCGCCTGAAACTTCCTGATCGGCTACGGTATTGTCGCCTGTCTCGTCAAAGTGAATGATTACATTTTCATTCCACTTTGCGTAATATACTACGCCCTGCTCAACGGGCATTGTGCCGGGAGTCGCAGGAGTGGTATATGCGGCATCCTCATACCAGCCGAGGAAAGTCCAGTGATCTTTTTCGGGATCTGCGGGAACAGTGTAGGGCTCGCCTACCGTGCCTTCAACAACTACGGTCTCTTCGTTGTTTACGGCGAAAGTGCCGCCGACCGCATTGAAGGTAACGCTGTTTCCGGTTGTGACTTCATCCGCATCGGTTGTGATGGTGAAGTCTGCAGAGCTTGCCCATTCAAGAGGAATGGTATCGGCGATGCAATCGCCCTGCACTGCATATTCAATATTGTTATATCCGCCCGGAGCATCGTCAAATCCGAAGTCCGAAGCTTTGATATAGAAGCTTGCCGTCCCTGTAGCGTTACTCTTGACGGTGAGAGTTACCTCAAACAGCCAGGTGCTGCCGTCAAGCTGGAATACATCTGCATCCCAGTCGCTGACATAGGTCGCGATATCGATAATCGTGTCGTTACCCGAGGTGCCGTTTCTGATAATACCGATATCGGTGATTTTGCCCGTTCCTACCGAAGCGTTTGATGAATTAAGAGCCGCGGGATAACGGGCCGCATTTGCGTAAGTTTCCTGGAAGAAATCCGTCGGATAATAGAATCTTAAAGTTGCACCGCCCGTATAGTAGTTTGTTCCTACCGAAACTCTTGCTTTTACGGTGCTGCCGGGGGCAACGGAACCCATATCGGAAATCGCGTTCCCCGAGGCATCGACAAATGCAACATTGATATCAATTGTCGCCGGATTTTCTGCAACATCAACCAATCCTGTATCAGGATCGAGATCAACTGCTGAACCGAGTATGGAAAATACGCTGAAGGCCATAAGCACAGCCAGAAAAACAGCAATAAGTTTTTTTGTCATTTATCTGTATCTTCCCTTCCTTTTAATTTTCTCTCTGCGGGCGGGGCTGCCGCCCGCAGAATTATCAGTTAATGGAATCGGTTCAGACAGATGCTACCGAATAATGCTTGGTTTCGCTGTTGTAAGCGTAAGTTCCTCCGGTGAGGACATTATACTCGATCTGAGCGGTATCATTGTCGTCAAATACGCCATACTGGTCTGAGACGTCGGCTGCGAGTCTGCAGCATGCGCGTCTTGCAGCCTGCTGCTCTGCGGTTTCATCCGCTACTGCGGGAAGATACCACGCGGCATCGACATCACTGCTGAGTCTTGCCTGGTTGGCAATGCTTACGTCGTTCGCGGTGCAGAGCGAGTCGCCGTTGACGTCGCCGGCGATGATGAGGAAGTAAACCTCTTTGACGCTGTTGTCATAGTCATCGATAAGATCGATTCTTGTGCCGGTGCCGCAGATCTTGCCGTTCTTGCTCGGGTGAACATCAAGGTGGCCGTTGCCGGTTACTTCAAGCTGAGCTCTGAGTTTTGCCTCGGTGAGCTTGGTGCCTGCGTTGTAGATGTAG
The DNA here is from genome assembly GCA_947165115.1 of uncultured Clostridia bacterium. Classification (GTDB taxonomy): domain Bacteria; phylum Bacillota; class Clostridia; order Oscillospirales; family Acutalibacteraceae; genus CAG-177. Next base: position 2,176 of record CAMUZD010000124.1, on the reverse strand, counting down.
CCGGTTACGGGAGCGGTTGCTCCATCGGTAACGATATCAGCGTCTGAAGTGGTCTCAACAATCAGAGTAACTTCAACTCTGGTGTAGACCGGATAGAAGTTGATTGTGCCCTGGTTTGTATCGGGATTGCAGTCAGCTACCCAATCAGCGGGAGTCCATGTGGTGATGTTTACGATCGCGCCGTCAATTGCAACGTTGGGATCGGTCGACCAGCCCTTGAACTCGAAATACTGAGCATACGGTCCGTCTGCGGGAGCGCTGCCGAGGTTCGCCGTATAGTTTACGGGAACGGGTGATGCGAAGTCCGCATAAGGTGTAGCACTGGTGTAGGTGGGTGCGCCTGTGTAATTGTCATCGGGCTGGATGAACTGAACGTTGTAGGTGTTCTCAGTCCACTTAGCATAGACAGTTACATTGGCTGCGGGCATGGTTGCGGGAATATTATAGGGATTTGCAAATGTTTGATCATCAGTATACCAGCCTGCGAAGGTGTAACCTGTCTTGGTGGGATCAGCCGGAGCGGTGATTGCAGTGCCGTAGTTCTGAGCGATGGGAGCTACTGCCGAGCCGCCGTTCGATACGAAGGTAATCGAATACTGATTGATGGTCCACTGAGCTGTGAGTTCCTTATTCTCGGCGGGCATGGTTGCGGGAAGTGCGGGTGACCAGCCGGCGAAGGTGTAACCTGCCTTGTTGGGATCGCCTGCGTAGTTGCTGCCGATTTCGGTTCCGTAATCAAGAGTGATTGAGGGAACTGCGGAGCCGCCGTCTGAATTGAAGGAAATCGTATACTGGTTGATAGTCCACTGAGCGACTACGGTGATATTCTCAGCGGGCATGGTCTCGGGAACTGCGGGTGACCAGCCGTTGAAGGTGTAACCGGTCTTGGTCGGGTTCGCGGGAGCTGTGACAGCAGTGCCGTAATCCTGAGTGATTGCCGGTATTGCGCTGCCGCCGTCAGTATTGAATGTAATCGTATACTGATTGATTGTCCAGCTTGCGGTGATTGTTATATTCTCGGCGGGCATTGTGCTCGGGATGGTTCTGTCCCAGCCTGCGAAGGTGTAACCTTCCTTGGTCGGGTTCGCGGGAGCGGTAACTGCCGTGCCGTAATTCTGAGTGATTGCCGGTATTGTGCTGCCGCCTGCAGTATCAAATGTAATTGTATACTCATTTACATTCCACTGCGCGTTAATGGTCAGATTCTCTGCGGGCATGGTCGCGGGAATTGCGGGCTGCCAGCCGCCGAAGGTGTAACCTTCCTTGGTGGGATCTGCGGGAGCGGTGATTGCGGTGCCGTAATCCTGAGTGATGGAGTTGACAGCGCTGCCGCCGTTTGTATTGAAGGTAATTGTATACTGGTTGATGGTCCACTGAGCAACTGCCTTGACTGCGTATGCGGGAACAGTTGCGGGAGCGGATGCAAGCTCAGTCTCAACACCGTCGATTACGCTGTAATACTTCCAAGCGGGAGTTGCCTGGCTGTAGCCGGTCTTCTGAACTGCGGGAACCTGCGGGAATGCAACGCCGTAATTGTAGTTGCCGGAAGGATCGGTTGCACCCTGTGCAAGCGAGCCGCCGTTAAAGTCGACTGTAAAGGCATACTGGTTTACATCAAATACTGCCGTTACCTCGGTATTTGCAGCAGGCATTGTTTCGGGAAGAGCGGGTGTCCAGCCCTGGAAGGTGTAGCCTTCCTTGGTGGGTGCCGTCAGTGCTGTCACGGCTGCGCCGTATTTATAAGACTGGGTGTCATAGGTCGAGCCGTCAACCTTGTATGTGAGGGTATAGGACTTCCTGTTCATATAGACCTTGAGAGTCAGAGTGCCTTCTGCGGGAATTGTGCCTGTAAAGGCAGTTCCGCTTACAGTGTCATCGACTTCAAATCCGTCTGAAAGCTGTGCATTTATCTGTGACAAGCTCAGGTTGACTACAGTGCCCGTGTAGGCCTGATTTGTGGTATCGGTATATGCAAGCTCATAGGGATCGTTGCCGCTGAGTACCTCTTTATAATACTCAATATTATAAGTCTGGAGAACAGGCTCCCAGATTGCGAAGACCTCAATTGCGTAGTCGCCGACTACGGTCAGGTTGCCGAAGTCGTTGATCTTGTCAGCTTCGGTAAGAGGTGCGCCGTGTGCTGAATACGGAGCCCAACCCCTGAAGGTATAGCCGG
>CAMUZD010000123.1 GCA_947165115.1 uncultured Clostridia bacterium | reverse complement strand
CAGATATTAAAAACACAAAATCAAAATCGAGATTCTCCCCGTCGAGGATGAAGACGGCGAAGAGGATGACGATTGACCCATATATAGCGTAATTTTTTGATTTTTTAATAATTCAATAACAAAATACAGATGAATTTTTAACAAATTTATTGACAGTGTAAATAAAAAGTGTTAAAATCAATTTTACAGTGCAGCAGAAAGTGCTGCAAATATCATACAAAGGAAGTTACAAAATGAAAAAGGTTCTTTCAGTATTTTTCGCAGTTCTTTTTGTTTTATCCGCAATGTCCGTAATGGCCAGCGCATGGGAGACCAAGTGCCCCTATTGTGACGAGACCTTCACCAGCGAAGCTGCTTACGCTGAGCATATGAAGACCTATAACTTCACAAACGGCCACTATGTAACCTGCCCCTACAGCGGTGATGATTACAAAGACGGCGGCTGCGGCGAAAAGTTCGCTACCAAGGAAGCTTATGATCTTCACGTTGCAAACTGCCCCCACAACGGCGATTACAGCACCATCGGCTATCTCAAGTATTACGGCGGCAAGCTTGTTGACGCAGTTAAGGGTATCGCATGGGGCGACGTTCTCGGCGGTCTCGTCAATATCGTAAAGGCTCTCTTCAAGGCTGTTGATTTCGGTGAAATCGTAGCTCTCGGCAAGACCATTATCGGCGCTGTAAAAGGCTGATAGAATTACAATACGATAAACTCAGCCGCATCGCTCAGGCGATGCGGTTTTATTATGCCGGCAGAAGATTTTCTCTTGATTTTTTCCCGCTTATATGTTATTATTACCCGGCAAAGATATGCAGGGTTAGTATATCGGTAATACGGACGCTTCCCAAGCCTCAGCGGCGGGTTCGACTCCCGTACCCTGCTCCAGAAAAGACTTGCTGCGGCAGGTCTTTTTATCGTTTCGTTTGTCTCCTTTTTGTCACCCCGCGTGTGATAATATACAGATGTAAAGAAAATGTTTGGAAGAGGTATAACATGAAGAAAGCATCAATGATTCTCCTTTCCCTTTTGCTGGCGCTGACTTTAGCGGCAACCCTGCCCGCTCAGGTATTTGCGGCTTCCGTTCCCGAATATATCAGCGAAGTTAAAATCGGCATGGGCAAAAAGAGCGAGACGGCCAAAGCCGCGCTTGACGGCTACAAAATTCTCTCGGATGCCAAGGGCAACCCCGTTGACCTCAATCAGAAGGCCGGCGGCGGCTGGGGATCCAAGGGCGATAAGGTGGTCTATCTCGGCTACAAGACCACTACCGACAGAAAAGAAGCCATTACCGACCTCGCTCTCATGAATATGAAGGGCGGTTACTCGGTTCAGGAATATGAAGCTCTTATGGAAGGCCAGATGAAGAGCCAGATTATCCCGTTCATTGAGAATTTCCAGTCAGCGATTGATGAATGAATTCTTCGGGACTCTCGGTGTCTGCGCTGATATGAACGGCGACGTCGGTCAGCAGTGGCTCGCTCTCTACGCTCAGAGGAGCGATGTCGAGGCTCCGATTCTCGCGAATTCCCTGCTCGTAAAAGTCAAGGATACCGCAATCCCCGCGGGATATAAGACCGGTATTCACATGTTCGGTTCCGATACCGCGGCAAATCTCAACAACGAGCTCTATGACTGGAACGCAAGTGCTCCGAGCGTTATGGTTTATTTCAAGACCGACGCATCCGCGGCCAAGCCCTCGGCTGCCGGCTCAAACTTCGCTGCCGGCAACCTTTCTCTCGCAGGTGCAGCAGGTCTCGGAGGCGGCGCGGTAATCACCGCCCTTGCCTCCACAGCCGCAGGCAAAAAGAAGAAAAAAGCAGCGTAATTATAAATTAAACGCAATTCAGTATAATTCAAAGGAGAAATCATTATGAAAAAGATTATTTCAGTATTTTTCATCCTTGCGCTTATTGCCGGTCTTGCCGCGTGCGGCGCATCAAAGCAGCCCGATGAGACTACCACCGAAGCAGCAACAGAAGCCATCACGGAAGGCGTCGAAGAGTCAGCTGAAGATATCACCGAAGCGAGACCTGCAGAGCCCCGCCGCTTCTTCATCAACAGCGAACCCGTTGTTATTACCGCGAAGGACGGCTTCAACAATGCAGGCGTAACCGAGCTTATCTGCGACGCAACCGAGACCTATTCATTCACATCGAGCGACGAAGCCACCACCTGGGATATCTATCTTCTCGATAACAGATTTGAGGATGCCGCAAGGCTCCTTCCCCAGGCCGAAAAGCCCGCTCTCAAAGGCGACGGCAATCTTGAAATCGCCGAGGGCAAATATATCTATATTGTCTGCAGCGAGAGCGCATTCACGGGCGATGCCGCATCCGACGCCACCCTCACAATCAACTACGCGAGCTCAATCGGCGGAAACTATCAGGATTCAACTTCGCAGAGGGCTTCGGCTCATGTAACAGACAATACCGAAACCGTTGGAATTACAATCAGCTGGTCCTCATCCGCCACCGAGAGAACCGTTTGGGAAATGACCTGCAAGAGAGACGGCAACAAGCTCAACTATTCAGATTGCAAGAAGTCGAATTTCGTCAGCGATAAAAACGGCGAAGGTGACGCAGACGTTGAATATGAAAACGGCACCGGTTACTTCACGCTCAAGGACGGAAAGCTTCTCTGGGACGGCGCCGCCGATGAAAACTGCACCTCCTGCGTATTTGAAAAATAAATAATGCGATAGGACTTGACTTTTTGTATCTTATCGATTATATTTCTCTTGAAGCCGTCAGGCAATCCTTTGACCCCGGGGAACTGGACCCCGGCATTGATAAGGCGTCTGATGGCTTTATCTTTTTTATTGACTTAGGTAGATAAGGTGAAATATATCAAAGTTCGTAGGGGCGGATATCATCCGCCCGCCAATAGGATATGCGGAGCATATATAACTAAGAATTCCTTTGCAGCCCTCTCCGTGAACGGGGGGCGAAGCCGTCGGAGGCGTCCGGTGGACGATGAACGACGACGGCTGAGGTGAAGAAATAGGGAGCAATGCGATTGAATATGAGCAGTGCGACCATATTTCTGAGGGCAAGGTGGCACGACGGAGCATAGCGACGGAGTGACGGGTGTGGCGATTACAAGGATATGCAGAGCATCATCCAAACAGCCGCCAAAATGCATTACGCGGCTGGATTTTTTATCCGCTGTATGATATAATGATCTAAAAGAGGTGATTATATGAAAATCTTTTATGCCGCCGACCGCTTTGCCTGGCGCGAATGGCTCGCCGCGAATTTTGAGACGGAGAGCGAAATCCGCCTTGTATTCCCGGTCAAAGAAGCCGGCGAGCCGAGCGTTTCATATAATGACGCCGTTGAGGAGGCGCTCTGCTTCGGCTGGATTGACGGCACAGCGGGCACCTTCGATGAAACCCACCACACGCGCCGCTTCACCCCGCGGCGAAAGGGCAGCCCTTATTCGCGCCCGAATATCGAGCGCCTTATATGGCTTGATTCTCAGGGCCTCATCCATCCGAAAATCAGGGAATCTGTCATCGGTATAATATATGAGCCTTTTGTGTTTCCCGAAGATATCATTGCCGCCCTGCAAAGCGACGAAACAGTCTGGAAGAACTACTGCGGTTTTACCGAGCCTTATAAAAGAATCCGCGTGGCATACATCGACGCGGCAAGAAAACGCCCCGCAGAATTTGAAAAACGCCTCGCGAATTTCATCGCAAGAACCCGCGAAAACAAGCTGATTACGGGCTACGGCGGCGTCGAGAAATACTACGGGATTGAGAAACCGGGGGATGAATAATGAAAAAAGTCTGTGCGATTACCCTCCTATTTGCCGCTTTGCTCTGCCTGGGCTCCTGCGGAGAATATACTTCGCACTATAAGGCTGTCGCTTTCGTTCACTCAAACGAATCGGATTCGGCGTTCATGAATTTCTATGAGTTTGAGGGCACGATGGTTTTCAAACTCAGAAACAAAGACGCCAAAGTGTTAAAATACACTGCCGCACTTGAGAGCGGAGAGGCCGAGATTTCTTATGACTGCGGCGAAGGGAAAAACGTTCTCTGCGCCGTAAAAGCAGGCGATGAATTCAATTCCGAAACCGCCCTTCTTCCCGCCGGAACGCTTTACATTATCGTCGAAACCGCTGGTAAATGCAGAAACGGGAAGTTTGAATTCAGCCTCAAATAACAACAGCTTTAACGGCAGGTGATTATATGAAAGAGAAAGAAAACCTTAAGAATAATTTGGTGCTTATTACTGACGTGAACAGAAGCATTTCAACTGTTTGCTTCGGATTGTATTTCAATGTAGGCTCGTTAATTGAGAGTAAGAAAAATAACGGCATTACTCACCTTACCGAACACATGTTTTTCAGAAGATTAAATCATATTCACAATAAAGAATTGTATTACCGCATGGAATCACTGGGCGGACAAATCCGCGGATGCACTATGAGACAGTATACATGCTTCGAGCTGACCGTTCTCAGCGAATTCGCCCAGCCTGCCTTTGAACTGATGAGTGAGTTTCTCAAGGATTTTGAATGGACCGATGATGAGATAAAAGCCGAAAAACAGATTGTTCTTAATGAGATTGCCGAGGTCGGTAACAGAACGGATGAATTGTCTGCCGCACAGATGGGATATGATGCCTTTTTGCTCCCTGTAAAAGGGACGCCCGGCTCATTGAAAAGAATAAAGGCAAAAGATATCAACGAATGGAAAGCCCAATACTTCAGCTGCGGTAATTGTTGCTTTGTTATAACCGGAAATATAAGTGATGCTGTTCTTTTTGACATAAGACCATCGCTTGAATCTTATAAAGCAGGCCCGACATTACCGGAGATTCAAATGATTCCGTCAACCGCATTTATCCGCAGTTCCGCCGAATATCTCTATGATGATGGTGATGAAAACTATGCTGATGTTTTCATATACTTTGATCTGGATTTTCAGGTTCTTGACTGGACTCAGGTTATGATTATGTTTGATGCATTCTGTAACGGAGACGGTTCAAAGCTTTCGTTTGCCATGAAAGATGAACTCGGATTGGTCTACGGAATCGATTCTGAAGTAATCGAATATGGCAGATACGGCAGCTTAAAAATCAGCTGGAGCGTTGCGGATAATAAGCTGATTAAAAGCCTGGAACTGTTTTTTAACTTGCTTAAAGAATTCAAATCGGGTGTAACCGAAGAAGAATTTGACTCGTCTGTAGTTTTCTCAACTCTTAATATGCAGAAATACTGTGACAATCCTTCTGATTTGAATAATATGTATGGCTTTTATGATTTTATTGTTGACCTTCCGCTTTCGATAACGGATTCGGTGAGCAAACGTAATTCAATCGCGAGAGAATCAATTGACTCAGTTTCCCGAAAAGTATTCAAAAAGGAAAACATGTTTGTTGAAGTAGATTTCAATAAAAAGCATGTAGACAAAAAGCAACTGAAAGCTCTGCTTGATGGTGTCGAAATCTGACCTTTTTCCGTCAGGGGATCCCGAAAGATTTTCAATTATTACTAAAAACCAAGCGTTTGGAGAAAGCGGTTTTTCGGGATAAAAACCTGTTACAGAATACAGTGATTCCTTTAATTATAAAAAACTCTTGATTTTTTCTCCGCAGTGTGCTATTATATCCGTGCCTTGGGGGTGTAGCTCACTTGGGAGAGCGCTTGAATGGCA
>CAMUZD010000122.1 GCA_947165115.1 uncultured Clostridia bacterium | reverse complement strand
AACGCTATTAACAATCGCAGCTACGCTCGATAATGCAGACGATGTGCTCTTTGTCGAACTTGAAGAAGCAGACGCATCATAATTACCTTTGGTTTTTACTGCCTTATTCTGAACTACGCTTGAGCCGCCGGCAATCTTTTCATAGGTAGCGGCCTTGACATTATAATATGCCTTAACATCAAGGGTGGTCTTAATGCTGCCGAAAGTGAGATTTCCTTTGCTTTCAGCATAATTTGCCTTGATTGAAAGCGGGCGGAAATTCTTGGTCTTGAGGAGCTTGTGCTGTTCAAGCATGATAACACGGGTTGCCTCGGGGACCTTGTTCTTTGCATACTGGTAGCCGAGGAGCACGCAGTAAACATACTTCATTGTTCCGCCGGGCTTCAGGCAGTCCGCCATCGCGTTCTTTTTAGAAACCGGCTTTGAACCGGGATTTGTAATCACAACATTTTTATCAATCGGTCTATACATGCAAAGACCGGTTGAGCCGCAGGAAGTGACTACGATGTTTTTGACATCCTTGGACGAGGTATTCTTTACGGTTACCGCTACGGTGACAAGGCCGGTATAGCCGCTGTCAAAGCTGCTGACCTCTACATCAAGCGAGAGGGGCGCGGCTTTGCTCTTGGCCTGCGCGGTAAAAGCAAAGATGCCGAATGCCATTGTGAGAGCAATTACGAGTGAAAGAAGTCTCTTGACTTGTTTCATTTTTCCATCCTCCGTTTTATTTATATTTTAAGCGTTCCGCTTATTTGGTTTTTCATTATGTGTATATATATTCATAATGGGGAATTAAATATAACAAATAATAAAGAAAATGTCAATAATATTTATGCGGCGTCGCTTGCTGAATAATATCCCCCTGCCGGATGACAGGGGGAAGATTTCGTTAATCAAGATTAATAGTCAACAGAATAGAATCGTCATCTAAAACTTCTTCGCTTTCAATACTCATGTTTTCGGCGAGATTTTCCTTGATTTTTGCGTATGTATATGCCTGAACATTTAAACCGTATTCTTCGTTTAACTCCTGAAGCTCGGCCTTCAATCGGTTTAACTCTTCTTCGGAGCTGAGTTTCAGAACAAAGCCCTCTTCCTCAGATTCTCTTTCGAATATGAGTGCGCAGTCAGGGCACACCGCTCTGATCAGGTTATTGTTCAGCGCTTTTGTCTGCATTCCGTGTTCTGCAAGCGTTTTCACGAGCAGATCTTTATCGGAAAACTTGGTTTTAATTACAAGCGTCGTCTTTTGTTTTATTGCGGTGTCAACTTTTGAAGAAACGTCTTCATATGCCGATCTGCTTATTGTTCCTGACTGCCGATTAGATGCCTCTTGCGCTCTGTTTACAGCTTGGCTTTTTTCTGCTAATTCTTCTGCGATTTCAGTTCCTTTTTCTACTATCCCCGAGCCGATTTCGGCAACCGCAAAAACAGCAAAGGCCAGAGGAATTAATGTAAGAGATAATGACATATAAACTATCCTTTCTCAAAAGTCCAGTATTCTTCCGCCCCTGTCGGAACTCATGGAATCATTGCCGTCAGAACCGCTATTGTCGCTACTTTCATCTTCTGGTTTTGGATTCGGTGATGAAACCGGTTTCTGCTCTGTGTGAGCAGGCTGTCTGTCGCTGCATCCCGTAGCAGACACCGCTCTGACATTTGCCCATTCCCTGAGACGCATAATGGATTCTTTTTGTGTAACTGAGAGCGGAACGGTGCTTTCAATTGCATTATAAAAATCTTCTTTTGCAATATCTCTTTGATTGAAAAACGCCTCATATAATGCGGTGATAACCACTTGCTCAATTTCAGCGCCGACAAAGCCCTCTGTCATTAGCGCAAGCTTTTCCAAAAATTCGCTGTCGATAACGATATTTCTCGCAACCTCAATCCCGCTGAGCCTTTTTTTAAGGTGAACTTCAAAAATCTTTTTGCGTTCTTCTAATGTGGGCAAGTCAACAAAAAATATTTCATCAAATCTGCCTTTTCTTAAAAGTTCGGGAGGCAATGAATTGATATTGTTTGCGGTTGCTATAACAAAAACCGGAGCTGTTTTTTCCTGCATCCATGTAAGGAACGTCCCGAAGACTCTTGTGCTGGTTCCGCTGTCACCTGTCGAACCGGTTCCTCCGAGCCCTTTCTCTATTTCATCAACCCAAAGAATGGACGGAGATACAGCTTCTGCCGTAGCGATTGCTCGCCTCATGTTTTCTTCCGAGCTGCCTACTATTCCGCTGAAAATCTTACCCATATCAAGCTTGAGAAGCGGCAGCTGCCAGATAGAGCTCATCGCTTTGGCTGTCAGGCTTTTTCCACAACCGGGAACTCCGGTAATAAGCACTCCTTTGGGCGCGGGAATATTATATCTCTTTGCGCTTTCAGACCACGAATTTTTTCTCTTAAGCAGCCAGTTTTTAAGATTCTCAAGACCACCTATATCTGCAACATCCAGATCGCTTTTTATGAATTCAAGTATTCCTGTTTTACGGATAACCTGATTCTTTTCTTCAAAAATAACACCGATTGCCTCTTTATCAAGGCCTTTATTTTTGACAATTGCTCTTGAAAATGCGTTTTCCGCCTCCTGTAAAGTCAGCCCGAGCGCCGACTTTGATAAAGCCACCTTATCTGCGTCAGAAAGGCTGGAGTTGATTCCGTTTTCCGCAAGCATCTGGTTAAGCAGTTCATATATTTCGTTGACAGTCGGAAACGGGAATTCAAAAACCGAAATTTCCTTCTGCATATCTTCGGGAATAATCAGCTGAGGAGAAACGAGCACTATGTTTTCTCTGAATTGACCTTCCCTGAGAACCGGAATCAGATTTCTCATCTTTCTTATCAGTGCATAATCTGCGTTTCTGTTACTTACTCCGAAAAAATTATGAAGGTCTTTAAATATATAAATCGCATTTTCGTTATTTTTATCAACAAATTCCAAACCTTTAATCGGAGTTGCCGTGTCGCTTATTTTCTTTCCCGTTTCTGCATCAGCAAAACCATCCGTCTGATTCCAAACATATACTTTTCTGACTACTTTAATAACGCTTTCGTCTTTTGCAATTTCTTTCACAAGCTCGCAAGCCCTGGACTCTTCCCAGGTAGGTATATAAATATAGGGAAATCTGGCTTTAAACAGATTCGCAAGGGAATTTTTAATTTCGGTTGAAAAATTCATACTCAGTCCTCCGCGTGTTTTTCAAAATAGCTTGTCTTGCCCTGACCGTTAATTATTGCTTCTCCGGTTTTTCTTATTCGTATTTCTATCTTGTTGGGCTGAAAATCTTCCTCGGTATATCTGTTGGTCAGAAAAATAAACCTTTGATTGGAAGAGCCCACCAAAGGTCTGGTAAAGTCCTTTTGCTCTTCTACATATTCTCCGTCTATCAATACATCAACCGTATTCAACAGATCACAAAAGGTCTCGTCTTCTTTTATTAAATCATAGCAGAATCCGGTGAATACAATTACAGATAATCCAAATGCCCGGACTTTTCTAAGAAGAACCGTTAATTCTTTAACTTGCTCCAGCGGCTCTCCGCCCAGAATTGTTACGCCTTCTGAGTTTTTATCGCTTAAAATAATGCTTAAAAGTTCGTCAACCGATTTGAGTTCGTGCGGTTCAAACGACCATGTGTCTTCGGCGAAACAGCCCTTGCAATGTCTGCTGCAGCCCTGCAACCATATGCAGGTTCTTATTCCCGGTCCTTCGGCGGCTGTGCTTTTAATAATTCTGTGGACATTTAACATAATCAAATATCGAGCCTTCTGTCCTTGCCTCCGGAACCCGTTTCATCAGCAGGTTTCCTCGAAGACGCGGCTGCCGCAGAAGAAGCGTTACTGTGATAATTACCGCAAAAAGCCTTGTCTCTGATTTGAATTACAAAATGGGGTTTTAACTGTAAGACTTCAAAGAATTCATCCAAGCTCCTGAACCCCTTGTTTTCGTATCTGTATGCAATTGCCTTCTTTGCCATTATTGAATTCACTCCGGGCAGAGCGGCAATTTCACTTTCGTTACAATTATTAATGTCTGTTTTGATTACTCCTGCGGTCGGATAAACAGGAACTTTTGCCGGAGCGCTCTCGGTGTGAGTCGGCTCGGGTGCTCTTTGCGGACTCTGCCTTGTCTGAGAACTGACAGGATTGCTTTGACCGTTATTATAGCCTGCGTTTGCCTGCCGGTTAATCACAACCGGGCCGGGGCTGCTGGGGTTTACACCATATTCTGAGCCGATTCTGGCCCTTAACGGATCACCAGCCATCTGCAACACCTCAAGCCTGAGCAGATATTCTTTGCGAGCAATAAAAGAATGAACTATCGGAACAACATAGGAGGCCATCAAAAAGAATGAATAAATCGTATGCAGCGTTCCTCCGCCTGATGAAGACGGGTTGAACATTCCTTCAATAAAATAAACAATCGCAATGCTTACAGCATATATCGCTCCTGCTATAAGCCACTTTTTTTGTTTGGTTTTATATCCGATATATAAAAGACTCGCAAAACCCAATGTAAAGAAAGCAGGAATTATCCACATTGAATTTCTTCTTTCCCAATCAGAGCCCATATTAGTTACCGGAGCACTCATTCTACTTCCTCCACTTGTGATTGAGAACCGATATCAATCTGATTTTCGGTCTCATAGTATTCCGGTGTATAATCCGAATCGACTGTCTGCGCTTCAGTGAGATTTTCTATTACTTTTATATATTTTTCACACGCCTTGCCTTTAATTCCGACTGTTTCACTTTTAATGATTCCGTCTTTTCCTATCCGGATTTTTAATTGTTTCTTCAAAATTCTTCCCTCTCTCAAATCTGTGAGCTTATGATAAAACATCCTAAGGCAGGAATCTTAATTATCTTTCTATCTTTTATTATCCTCTTTACACCGAACCGCCTCAATAAGCAGTTTTATTATTATTCATACAGCGGGTATTTGGCGCAGAGGGCGTTGACTTCCTCGCGGATGCGGTCTTTGTTCGCCTCGTAGTCTGTGACGCAAAGGGCGATGTATTCCGCTATCTTATCCATATCGGCAGGCTGAAGGCCGCGGGTGGTGACAGCCGCTGTGCCCAGACGGACGCCGCTTGTGACAAACGGCTTCTGGGGATCGTTGGGAACGGCGTTTTTATTCGCGGTGATGCAGACGGAATCGAGCCTGTGCTCGAGCTCCTTGCCGGTAACCTCGGTGTTTCTAAGGTCAACGAGGATGAGGTGGTTGTCGGTGCCGCCGCTGACGAGGTTGATTCCTCTTTTTGTAAGACCGTCGGCAAGCGCCTTGCAGTTATCGATGATTCTCTGAGCGTATTCCTTGAATTCGGGCTTGAGAGCCTCGCCGAAGCAGACTGCCTTCGCCGCGATTATATGCTCAAGAGGACCGCCCTGATTGCCGGGGAAAATGGCCTTGTTGATGGCCGCAGCAAGCTCCTCTTTGCAGAGAATCAGACCGCCGCGCGGACCTCTGAGGGTTTTATGAGTGGTGGTTGTGACTATATCGGCATAGGGAACGGGTGAGGGATGAAGTCCTGCAGCAACGAGTCCCGCAATATGAGCCATATCAACCATAAAATACGCACCGACAGCTTTTGCAATAGCCGAAATTCTCTCAAAATCAATGATTCTCGGATATGCGGATGCGCCCGCAACTATGAGCTTGGGGTTATTCTCTTTC